>CBDUTO010000044.1:0-31129 GCA_965370315.1 uncultured Melioribacteraceae bacterium | reverse complement strand
TTTCTTTTATGCTAACCTAAATCTTTAGCACAGCACATCAAAATAAAATGTTGCCGAAGTTTTGCAGAATAAACATTTATTTGTTATTTTTAACAGATGTAGAAATTTTATATAATCCATGTCATCTCTCATCCACAAACGGATTAGAAATGAAATAGATTTTAGCAAGCAGCATAAATTAAAAAAAGATTAGCCCAACGGCTCCAACAATAAATCCAATAAAAAGATTTATTGCTTTCATCACAACAAAGCTTTTTTTCGAGAGTGCTAGAAGAGGAATTGCACCATGCCCATCTTGAACAATTGAGCTAGCAATAAGAATAGAAATTGGAATTGAACCACTTACAAATAGAGTAACAAAAACAAGGTGAGGTCCTGATTCAGGAACTACACCAATAATAACAGCAACAATTAGAACTATCCACAGGTTAGATTCTATCCAATAAGATAGATCAAAAAATGACTCAAGAAAATGTATGGCTACAAGTGCACCAAGCGTCCACAAAAATATTTTAAGTAAATGTTTTTTTAGAACATGTTCCCAAAGATGTTTTTCTAAAAAATGATCTGGAACTGTAGTAACAACAAATAGCCCAAATATGGCTGAAAGCAATAGAGTTAAATTTATCCAGCTCCAATCGTGATGTCCAGTAAAGTTAGGCACTTGAATAGCAACCAAGATAACCAGTAATACAATTAATAATGCTCTTTGAAAACTAATATTCTTGATATGCTTAACAATCTCTTTTATTGAAAAACATGGACAAGCTTCATCTTCATGAACCTCAAATTTGTGTTCATGTAATTTAAAACTGAAATTGAATTTTTTCATTACAAAATCAGTCAATATTCCAACTACAAACCCAATTACTGCAATAATTAGAAATATCCATAATGCTTTAGAAGGAAATAGAGATAACATCACGTATGCTTCATCTCCACTAGTTGCAATCATTGTGGCAACTAATGCCCCAAACCCAACAACGCCATGTGAATATAGCGATACAATAGTGTAGGCACCAAGACATCCTGGAATTGCACCAAAAAAAATTCCAAGCAAATACTGCCCATACTTGCTTTTTGATATCTTAGGTTGCCAACTCCCTTTAGTACTTACATTAATATATTCAATAAGAAGCATCATTGTAAAAACGAAACTTGTTATTGTTACTGCATTAAAAAGTATGTTGGTTGAGTGGTCGTGCATACTGACTCTATCTCTAATTTTTTAAGATACAAACATACAGAGATTTTTACATCGAAATTATTTATTTTATGAAAGCAAATACTATCTACTTAAATAATTTTCAAATTTTTCTGACAATACAATGCCAAAAGGAAAAAACACAAAAGAACGAATAAAAACCGAAGCTCTAAATATGTTTTCTCAATATGGATTTGCAGGTGGTTCTGTAAGAGATATTGGGAAAAAAGCTGGAGTTAGAGAGAGTGCATTATATAATTACTTCCCTTCCAAAAAGGAAATATTATTAGAACTTATTAATGATGCAAAAAAACACTCCGTTGGAATTGAATTAATAACGGATGAACTTTTAGAGACTCTAAATAAGCCGAAAGTTTTTATTGAGCGTTTTGTTAAAATTCTTTTAAATGAATGGAATAATGATAATCAGAAAAAATATTTAAAATTAGTTTTAATTGAGCAGTTTAGAAGTGAGAACGATGTTCGTATTTCAGTTAACCTATTAATCGATGAGACTATTAAAATTTGGGATATGATTTTCACACAAATGCTTAATTACAAATATATTAAGAAGTATGATCCGAGCATTCTTGCAAAAGAATTTGTCTATCCTCTCTTTATGTTGCGCTTGCAGCATTTAACTACCGAGGAAACAAATTGGGAAATACTAAATAAAATGAGTGAAGAGCACATTAATTATTTTTGGAATTCAATTAAGAAGTAATTTTTTATTATGACTAGATTACCTACTGAACATGATATTGAAACAGCTCACAATAAAATAGAAAAATTTATTCACCGAACCCCCATATTAACTTCCTCATCAATAAACTGCATTTTCAATAGCTCTCTTTTTTTTAAGTGTGAAAACTTCCAGAAAGCTGGAGCCTTTAAAATGCGGGGAGCCACAAACGCTATATTATCTCTTGACGATAGTGAACTTCAAAATGGTGTTGCTACACATTCTTCCGGTAATCATGCTGGGGCATTGGCTTTAGCTGCTCAAATATTAGGAGTTCCCTCATATATTGCTATGCCCAATACTGCACCAAAAATAAAAACAAGTGCTGTAAAAAGTTATGGTGGAAAAATAACTTTTTGCAAACCAACTTTAGATGATAGAGAGAAAACATTAAACGATATTGTCGAAGAGACTTCTGCAACATTTATACATCCATATGATGATTACCGTATTATTACTGGACAAGCTACTTGTGCTAAAGAAATTTATGAAGAGCTTGCAAATCTTGATTTCCTAATTACACCAGTTGGTGGTGGTGGATTATTAAGTGGCTCTATTTTATCAACACAATATTTTTCGGAATCGACAAAGGTAATTGGAGCAGAACCTAAAGGTGCCGATGATGCCTTTCGCTCTGTTAGGGATAACAAAATATACCCTTCTGTTAAACCACAAACTATTGCTGATGGCTTATTAACATCACTTAGCAGCAAAACATTTAGTATTATTAAAAATGGTGTGGATCAAATAATTACTGTCTCTGAAGAGTCGATAGAGACGGCTATGTATTTAATTTGGGAACGAATGAAAATTCTAATTGAACCTTCATCTGCAACAGTACTAGCAGTTATAATGGAAAATCCAGAGTTGTTTTTAAATAAGAAAGTAGCCTTAATTTTATCGGGTGGCAATGTTAGCCCAATATTAAGAGGTAATTAAGGAGTTCTTCTCCATTGATTAGCTAAATTATATTTATATTTATATTTATAATTGGAAAATTAACCATAGAGTTTTATGAAAAACGGACAAATACTAATTACTGATGATGATCAGACCTTATGTTACCTACTTAAGGAAGAACTTGTTAATGAGGGCTATGCAGTAGACATTACATTTGATGGTAAGTATGCAATTGAAAATCTAAAGAAAAAAACATACGATTTACTTTTATTAGATCTTGAAATGACTGATGTTCAAGGTGAAGAAGTATTAAAATACACAAAAGGAAACCGACCCGATTTACAAGTAATAGTGCTCACTGCGAAAACTGAAATTAGAACAGCAATACAATGTATTAAAGATGGTGCATACGATTTTATTACTAAACCTTATGAGTTTGGTCAATTATTAGTAATCATTGAAAGAGCGCTTGAGCATAAAAATCTACTTATTAAAAATAAGGTTTTAGAGAAAAAAGTTGATAACGAAAAATCCAAAGCAATAATTGGTGAAAGCCCTGCAATTAAAGACGTTATTTCACTTACAGAAAGAGCTGCTAAATCGGATTCAAATATTTTGCTTGAAGGAGAAACTGGAACTGGCAAAGAGTTATTTGCACAATTTATTCATGATAAATCGAATAGAGTTGAAAAACCTTTTATGGCTATTAACTGTGCTACCTTACCAGATGCGTTAATTGAGAGCGAGCTTTTTGGATATGAGAAAGGGGCCTTTACTGATGCAAAGACATCCAAGCAAGGCTTGGTTGAAATTGCCAATGGTGGCACATTATTTTTGGATGAAATTGGTGAATTAAGTTTAGCACTACAACCAAAACTTTTACGATTTTTAGAAAATGGGGAATTTAGAAGAGTAGGAGGTGTAACCAATCTTTCTTCTGATGTTAGAGTAATTGGTGCCACAAATAAAAATTTAATGGAAGAAGCAGATAATAAAACTTTCAGAAGAGATTTACTATTTAGATTAAATGTAATTACACTTACAATTCCCCCATTAAATAAAAGGGGAAATGACATATTAATACTCTCTGAATATTTCCTTCAAAAAAAATCTTCTGTTCGTTCAATTAAACGATTGTCTAACGAATCTGAAAATATTTTAATGCGATATTCATTTCCTGGTAATGTTAGGGAATTAGAACATATAATAGAAAGATCGCTTATTTTTTCTGAAGGTGATGAAATTCAGCCAAAGGATTTAAGTATTCCAAGTATTAGTAATGATGAACAATTAACTGTTACTCCAGAGAATATTGAGACATTGAGTTTAGATGAATTGGAAGAGATTCACATAAAGAAAATATTAGATTCCAATACTTGGAATAGAGAAGTAACCGCTCGTGTTTTAGGAATAAGCCAAAAAACTCTCTATACAAAAATTAGAAAATATAATATTAACAAATAGTTTTTTGCTGTCATTCCCACATGCTCTTTGTGGTAATCTTGTTCTTTCTGAGATTCTCAATTAAGCATTCGGGAATGACAATTATAGACTCAAATGGTATATAATGAACAATAGTAATGATGAGCAAAAAATACTAACTTCTATTAAGAGAGCAATTCATGATTTAAATAATATATTCACAAGCAATCTTACAACAATTGAACAATTACAAAAATTATTGGAAGGCAATGAAAATGCCTATAACCTACTAACAGGACTTAGTATAAATTCAGTAAGGGCAATTGAAATTATTAATTCCCTTTCCCCCACAGCTAAAAAGTTAAAGAGAAGAATTTCTATTAACAATGTGATAACCGATGTTCTATCAACTGTAAAGTCATCTATAGAAGATAGAGTTGAATTTAAAATTCAACTAGGAACCAAACTTCCAAAGATTGAAGGATTTTACACAGATCTATATAGGGCTTTTTTGAATTTAACTATAAATGCAATTGAATCTATTGATGATAAAGGAGTTATAGAAATTTCTGCATCTAAGATTTCAAAAGATAATTTTGTTGAGATCTCCATTTCAGATTCTGGATCGGGAATTTCTGAGGAGAATCTATCATCAATATTTAGTGATGGATTTAGCACAAGGGATAGAGAGTCTGGGCATGGGTTAGCAATTGTTAAAGAAATTATAGATCAACACAACGGAAGTGTTTCTGCTAAAAGTAACCCCAAAAGTGGCACAACATTTTGTATTACACTTCCCACTATTCCTAATCCACAGAAAAGGTCTTTAGATAAAAAAACTCAAAAAATTTTGCTAGTTGATGACGACCTAAAAATTTTGGAACTATTATCAGATTTACTAATTTCTTATAATTACAGCATTGTTGCTGTTAGTAGTGGGAAGGAAGCGTTAAGTGATTTTGAAAATTTAGATGATTTTGACTTGTTGATAATTGACAAAACCATACCAGATATTGATGGATTAGATTTAATAGAAACAATAAGAGGAAGTAATTCTGAAATTCCTATAATTTTGACTTCTGGTTCACATGAAACAATTGATCAAGATTTATCTCATTTGTGCATAAATAAAAAGGTTAAAAAGCCATTTGATTTTGATCAGATGTTAGATGAAATTCAAGATTTGTTAACCTAATTTTTGCTCTTCTTTCCATCAGACAAATCAATAAGTTTAACATCATTTACCCAGTCTGTAAGTACCGGAGTTTTAATTGAACTTAATTGATCTAAAACTGAAATAATATCACGAGTAGCATCCTCTATAAAACCTATTCTTTTTTGGATTACTTCTCTACTAATCTCATCTTTCCCTAACTCCCTATTAACAGCTGCAGTTGAAAGATTGATTAATGTAAGAGGCTGTTTAATTTCATGATTAGCAGTTGATACTGTGGCAGAAAATGTTTTTACTTTTTCAAATTCTAGCATAACTTGCTGAGATTCTCTAAACCTTAGCGCAGCCTTAACCCGAGCAATTAATTCAATTCTATTAAAAGGTTTTTTTATATAATCAAAAGCACCTACCTGGAAACCTTCTTTTAAATCCTCGGCCTCTGTAAGTGCCGTAACTAACAATACCGGAATCAGTTGTGTACTTTTGGTTGCTGATAATATTTTGCACACTTCAAAGCCTGACATTCCAGGCATCATAACATCAAGTAAAATTATATCAGGGTTCTCAGATTTTGCAATTTTTATACACGTTTCCCCATCATACGCTTCTAATATTTCATACCCTTCACGTTGAAGTCTATCTTTTAGTACAAAGACATTATCTTTCTGATCATCAACTACTAATACTTTTTTCATCTGCCTATAATCCTATATTTTTGTCAGCCCCGCCTTTCCATCGGGCAGGTGGTACTCGCATTTATAAAGATCTACTTGTATGTTTTTTATAAGCTCGGTTCATAATATATTAGATCTCTTTTGAATAGCTTGCTGAATTTTAAATGAAAGAGTTGAAGCATTTACAGGTTTAGTAATTAAATCATCAAATCCATTATTTTTAATAATACTTAAATCGTCTAACATTGCTTGAGCAGTAATGGCATAAACCAGCATATTTTTTGTTTCACTATTAGTTCTTATTTTTTTGATAGTTTCAAACCCATCCATAATTGGCATCATAATATCAAGCAACACTAAATCGGGTGTTAAGTTTTCGAGAACCGAAAGACATTCTGCACCATTACTTGCATTTGTTACTTCACAACCAATATTCATAAGAATTTCACCAACAGTAAATAGCGTGTCCTTATCATCATCAACTACCAGAACATTAAATTTACCATCCAAAGCTATTACCGCATGTTTTTCACCTGTGCTGGATTCAACTTTTTCAGAAAGCACATTTTCAATTGAGGAAGTTACACTTTTTTTAGCTTTTTTCATTAAAGAAAATTGTTCTTCAATATTTTCCAAAGCATCAAATGTAAGGATGGTACATTGTTTCGCCAATAAATGAAAAGATTTGTGAATAATTTCCGCACTATTTTTTACCATTGATTTACTTAGATGAAGGAGTATCGGAATTGTTTTTGTATTACTTATCTTCTCAAGTTGCTCCAAAGTAGAAAAATCATTCATCACAGCATCAGCTATTATTAGATCTATTTTTTTACTATCTACTAATTTTGAAATTGAACTACTATCCTTACTGCTAATTATTATTATATCGCTATTTGTTTTTTCTATTTCCCTTTTTAGTGCATCATAGCTTTCACCTAAATATAAAATTGATTCAATGTTTTTGGATACAATAGACACAACATCAATCAACTTATTTAATCTTATACCATTCTCAAAATCTGTAATTATATCAAAGATATTTAAAACAAAACAACTTTTCTTATTACTATTCAATAAACAGAGTTTCACTGGTGATAGATTTTCGGCACTTATTTCAAATATAGTTTCCCAAATTTTTGCAGTTTGATTAGTAAGATTTACAATAGTTCCTTCTTGATTACCAGATAATCCATTCTTCAAAAGTTGAGAGAGACTACTATTCTCTATAGTACTATAGTTTTGATTCCTAAAATAGTTAGCAAATTTTTCTGCACTCTCCTCTTCATCAGAATATATTAAAACTTCTTTAGTTTTATTCTCTATACTTATATTTTTATCCGAGAATCCAAATATTTTATCAATTGTAAACTTCTCTAGAATAACACTATGCAATAGAATGCTAAAAGTACTCCCATTATATTCATTATCAGTGATCTCAATAGAACCACCAATCAATTCAATATATTTCTTGCAAATCGCCAATCCTAATCCTGCGCCCTGATATTTCTTAGTGTTGAGTAAATTGCCTTGCTCAAATTCATTAAAAATAATTTTTTTATTTTCATCTGTAATACCAATGCCAGAATCAACTATACTGATTTGAAGTGAGATATTATTGATGATATTTATTTGAATTTCAATTTTTCCAGATTCAGTAAATTTAATGGCATTACTAATTAAATTTAAAAGTATCTGCTCTAGTTTGTGCTTATCAGAATTAATTAATAAATCATAATCACTATTAAAATTAATTTTAAATTCTAATCCATTTTCGAAAACTAGAGGTTCCATTGCATTATAAATATCCAGAATGAATTCACTAAGAATAAAATTAGATTTAAGGACTTCAAATTTACCCGCCTCTATTTTTGAGAATTCAAGAATATTGTTAATCATTGATAACAATTTTTTTCCGTTTCTTGATACTATTTTTAATCTGTCTTTGGTTTTATCAAGCGTTGATGAATCATCAGAAATCAAATCTGTTAAACCAATAATTGAATTTAATGGTGTTTTTAGTTCATGAGACATATTAGCTAAAAACTGTGACTTAACATGTGTTAACTCTACAGCTTTTTTTCGCTGCTCTTCAAGTTCTTCCGTTTGCTTTTTCAATTCTTGATGAAGATCCATTAACTCAGAATTCTGCTCAGAGATTTGCAAATTTTGCTTATGATAATCCTCATTTAAAATTCGTAATTCATCAACAAAAGTTTCTAATTGTTCAAAGGACAAAGCACTATTTAATCCAACTGCCAACTGTTCCATGATTTTTGTTAAATAATCAACAGGAGTATTTTCAGGAACATGTTCACACGCCAACTCAATTACACCAATCACATTTTTATTAAAAATAAGTGGCATTACTAATAAATATCTAACCTTAATTTCAACCAATCCTGTTTTAATTAGTGGTGGATTATCCTCAAATACTAGTTCCACTTTCTTTTTCTTTTCAATCACATTTAGGTGAAAATTGGTTTTATCATGCTCTTCAAGAATGGATTGATTTATACCGTACGATGAAATTGGTTTTGCGTTTTTATTATCAACAACATAGAAGACACCAAGAGACACATCTGTTTCTGAAATTATTTTTTCTAAAACTTTATCGCAAAGTTCTTTTAATAATGGAGTTTCATTTATTATTGTAACTAGCTCACTGTACTGTCGCTCTATTTCTTCCTTTAGTTGAATTCGCTCAAGCATATTATTAAAAACAATTCCTAGATTTCCAAGTTCATCTTTTGAGATAATAGGAACTCTGTGCGATAAATCGCCTGCAGCTGTTATTTTTGCAGCATCACTGAGTAAAGATATTTGCTTTCTTATTTTGGTTGTAAATAGGAGAACAAATACTAATGAAAGAAGAATACCAGCGAGAGCTATAGTAATTGCAATTGTCTGCATTGTATCTCTAAACTCAGCTAAGTCATATGGTATTGTATAAAGAAGAAACCGAATGTTTTCACCAGTATTGATTAAATAATCAGGTTCATAATTTGTGGAAAAGAAATCGACATTCTCAAACTCCTGATAATATAAATTTAGATTCTTACTAGAGATTTGATTATTAATAGCTTTTATAAAATATGGGAAATACGAGTTGTTCAGACTTGAGTGAGAGGAGAGATAAGGTGTTTGGTTAATTACTAGTACTATTTCAGATCTCACTTTTTCACTAAGATGATTTAGGAAATCCTCCGTAATTATTTTTCCATAAAAATATGACTCATCATTTTTCATTTGATAAAACTTTAGAACAATATTTGGATATTGTTTTAAAAAATCATCAAATGAATCAGTTATCAAAGACTTACTAATTTTATCACTATGCATAAAACTATTTGGAACTATAGTTCGCAATTCTGATAATTGGAAAACAAAATCTAGCTTATAGTCAGTTATGTTTTTAGTTTTAGAATTTAATAGATTTATCAATTCTTCATCATAAGACCCAACTTCAGACTGTAGTGCAAAATTAAAATCTGTTGATGAATTTAGTAACGCTTTAGAATGTTGATTTTTTAATAATGTGGTTGTTGTGGAATGATAGATAAATGTAGATGACAATGAAATAATAACAACTACTACAAATGTTATTAGCAATAATCTTACATTAATTTTCATTGTTAATTACATGATTTTAAATTGATAAAAATAATTAATAGCTAAACAAATTCTTTGTGTAAAACTTTTCTAGTTGTTAAAAGAAGTTTGTCAAACTTAAAAGGTTTTAAAATATAATCATCAACTCCAAGTTGGGCAGCCTTTACAGCACTCTCTACATCTATGTTGGCAGTTAGAACAATTATTTTAATATCTGTACTAATTTCCTTTATGTGTGCTAAAAGATGAAAACCATCTTTCTCTGGCATTTTAAGATCAAGTAAAATTAGATTTACTTTGGACTTACTAAGATAACTAAGGGCATCCTCAACATTAGTAGCAAAATGAGTATAATACCCAATTTCATTTAAGTCCTCAGAAAGAGTTGCACAAAGTTTAAGATCATCATCAACTATTAATATTGAATCCACAACTATTCCTCTTCCTCAATAGAATCTATTTCACTTTCACCCATTTCATCGTAAGCTTCTTTTTTCTGATTCTTAAAGTCTTCCATATATTGATCATTTTCTAATAAAGCTTTTTTAATTAAGTCTTCTTTCTTCCTTGCTATTCTTTCTTTAAGTGGTGGGAGAATTTCAATTTCAATTAAAATTATTATTTCTCGCTTAACTATTTGAGTGACGTCAGATCCAGTTAAGTATCGTATTCCAAAAACCCACCAAGGTAAATCTTTTAGGAATGGAATACCACTTCTTGTATTAACCTCTTCATTAGTAAAAAGTCCTCCAATAAAAGTTGACTCACCATTAAGCATTAATACTTCAGTATTAGCAACCGTTTTTCTTATTTCAGTTGTTATCTCTCCAGGGTTAGCAGAACTACGCTCAGCTTGTAATTGAAGTAAAACATAGTCAACTCCGTCTTCATTATAATGATATGGAGTCACTTCAACAATTGTTCCTGTAGAATAAAATCGATCAATTAAATTACCAGAAAAATCTCTCTCCTTAATTGATATATCCGAACCTATTTGAATTCTACCAGTTGATTTATCTCTAACCGTAATGTTAGGTCTAGCAATCAGTTCACCTAGTCCATTAGTCTCAAAGAATTTAAAAGCCCCAACAACGTCACCAGTAAAGTCGCCCATCTCAAAAGAAGTTTTATTGCCAAGAATAAATTCGTGTGCTGCATCTGTTTGACCACTAGAACCATCATCTTCCTCTTGCCCTTGAGTAAATGAAGTTAATGTAGCACCAAGACTTAAACCAGTTTTCTGAATAAGAAATTCCCAATCAATCCCTTGTTCCTTCATGTCCGTGATATTTGCTTCAAAAAAGAGTGCCGATATTTTAATTTCTCTAGAATCTACAGATGCATATACATCTTCGCTTAAATTTTTAGCTAATTGTGCTTCATGCTTTACAACGATAACATCAGCATCTTCAACATAAATCATGTCGTGGTAATTAACAATGATATTTAGAGCACGCATATAAGGCATTCTAGTAATCTCAATACCAATTGGTTCACTATAACTTGGTACTAAAATAATTTTTTTTCCAGAATTGTTTTTACTTACCTTACTTAGAACTTCAATAGCTTTATCAAATGAAATATGTTCGGCCAGTGAAACTATTTCATTTGGATTAACAAATTGGCTTAGTCTTTTTTCTAATTCTCTTTGTCCCAGTAGTGGCACAGCAATTAGTAGCATCAGTAAAATTATTATCTTTTTCATTTTATTCACTCAATTTTTCATTTTTTTTCATTCTTCTCAAGGGTCAATGTAATCTTTTCAATTATTCCACCTTTGTTGACTACAAAGTGAACAACATTTTCATCATAATCTATTTCAGTTAAGTAACCAAGATAAACTTTATCCCCTTCCCAAAGCAAATATGTTGTTCCTTTAGAATCAGCAATAAATGCCCCTTCAGGAATTAAAGCTAAAAGTTCAGCTGATTGTACATCAAGTAAGTCATCAATATTCGGCGGAATATCGTTTCTTATTAATGGATAGAAAATATCATACAGTGGATTTGGAGTTAATCTATTCTCTTTTGAAACAGATGATGCAAACTGATCATTATCGGAAAAATATACGGAACAATTAACAATATAGCTTATAAAATATCTGGGAATTCCATCATCATCAACTTGAACGAAATTATCAAATGATAATGAAGTTATTTTCTTTAATTCCTTACTTTGCTCAACAGCATAAATCATTTCATAAACATCATTAAAATAAGCGGTGCCAGATAATTTATATGTGTAATATTTGTAATGCTGTTCCACAACAATATCATTGTACTCAATATTAACAAACGATTCCGGAGCAAAATTAAAACTTACCCTGTTAATAAAATTATAAAATTCTGATTGATGCAAGTTTACTGGAATATTAAACTTTCTTAACGCTAAAATTGAGTCTAACTCAATAGCTCTAAATTTTAATGTGTTTAACTGCTCTACTAATTCTTCTGTATTATAAGCATTCAGATTCAAATCATTCAATTTCTTTTTTCGAGAATCTATATCACTTTGTTGACTAAAAAAAGCGAATACAGTTCCAGCTACAACAATAATTAGTAGAAGCACGATAAGAATTAAAGTATTTTTTAGTTTACGATTCATTTATCTTTTGTTTTTTTCAGTTTTGAAATTTAATACATATGCAAACGCATTTTTTTCACGTAATGGTTCATACAAAACATTCTGGAGTATTGAAGAATTGCTATACTCAGAGAACTCTGTTAAAACATTTCTTGATAAAGAAAAACCTTTCATTGTAACATCTAAGTTGCTATTTGTTGCTAAGTGTGAAATCCAAAAATTTCTTCTTCGTTCCATAAAGTTAGAAATATTTTCTAACGTATGCCCCCAAATCTCAGTTCCGCTCATGGCAGAATCAAGTATTGCCTGAGTATTATCAAAATTTGCAATTCTTGCTGATAATGGATCCATCTGATCAATTAGGCTTTGGTTCTCTATTGCCAATTGTTCCAAACTATGAATTTTATTATCAAGCTCTTTAAGCTCTTGGAAATTAGATAAAATTGCAAATGTAAAATAAAATGTCGCTCCAAATAGTACTGGAAGCATTGCAAAACTATGCCATCCAAATTGCATAAATTTTTGATTCTCTTGAATATAGCGAGGAAGAATATTGATGCCAGTCAATTCTTTATCAATCTCAGCATAATACTCGTAAGCAGCAGCAATTGGAATTGAATATGATGAAATGTCTTTTTGTTCTTCTTCAGGAAGGTTCAAAATATCAAACATATCAAATTTTAATTCAGAAACATTTGCTTCCGGAAATGTACCATAGAATGATAAAACTAGATTTTCTGTACGATCATCACCACAAATTACAACATTATCTAATCTTGGAATTCCACCATTTTCCATTTCCAATAAAATTTTAGAGAAGTAGACATCGTATGTATGTAAATTTTGTGTGCCAATATCTAATGTAGCGCCAATATGCTTAAGGTTTTGCCCCTCTAGGAATATTAACTTACTAAACTCTTTGCCTATATAAATTATAAGCGAATAATCCTCTGGGAAAAACTTAGTAGTTTTAGAAACAAAATTTGCTAGAGAAATTTCAGCACTCTTTATCGAATTAATTTTATAATATCTTTTTCCATTATAACCAGCAATCGAATTAACAAGATTTGCCGTTTCAATATTTGGCTCTGTAAAAACACATAAGTGGGTTTTATCATCTAAGGAAATAAAATCAATCTGATCCCTTAAAATAATTAGTCCTTTTGTGCTTTGAATTTCAGCAATTATCTTATCAATAGTTTTTTTCTTGTCTTTTTCGAGTAAACCTTCATAGATATGGAAAGTAACGTTAGGGTCTGTAATAACAGGAATAAATTGAGCCTTACCTAAATCATAATTTGCTAAATTTGCTGCTATTTCAGATATTTCATTACTACTATTAGAATCTAATGGAGAGGATTCCTCCATACTATCTAAAGAATCAAAAGAAAGATCATCAGAAGAGATTGAATCGTCAGTAAAATCTCCAATCTGTTCGGTAGGATTTACCGTTCGGTCATCCTTTTTTTCTACAACAAAGTTTTCAAGAATAGAAATTTTATCCTTTTCTCTTGAAAGAACTGATAATTTAAGTTCCATTCCTTCACTATATATACATACAAGAGGCTTCTTCATGCTCTATGTTGCCTTAAGTATTTGTAACATTCTAGTTTTATTATTTGCATAACTAAGTGCCACTTCCTTTGTAATTATTCTTTGTTTCATAAGACGCAGCAAATCTTGTTCCATTGTAATCATACCTTGTGGACCACCCTGAACAATCATCATATAAATTTCACTAGTATTGTTGTTTTTAATTGCTGCACGTACACTAGGAGTGACTAAAAGCACTTCTTTAGCCATAGCCCGTTTCTTATCGACAGTAGGAACAAGTTTCTGGGATACAACTGATGTAAGAACATCAGCCAATCTATTTCTAACCCTTTCCTGCTCAATGGGATTAACCTCTGCAATAATTCTATCAATAGATTCTACCGCTGAAGATGTGTGAAGAGTAGAAAATACCTTATGCCCAGTATCTGTTATTTCTAATGCAGCCATAATAGTTTCTGGATCTCTCATCTCCCCAATTACTATAATATCAGGATCTTGACGTAAAGCCTGCACAACTCCCTCTTGAAAAGAGAGAACATCCTTCCCAACTTCTCTATGTCGAACAATTGCCTTATTCGATACATGTACATACTCAATTGGGGATGAGAGAATAACTATATGAGCTGGATCGAATTTGTTATGATAATCGATAATTGCATCAAGCGTGGTTGATTTACCCGAGCCTGTAATTCCAGTTACTAAAGATAGCCCAAACTTAATGTAATCATGGCTCATCATTCTAATAGCATTTTGATGAAAACCTAGAGATTCTAACGGACGTATTGTCGCAGAGATAGCACGCATATTAAGTGCAAGAGTATCTAAATCAAAATACGCATCGGCTCTAAATCTTACATTTTTGTTTACTACATCATAGTGAAATGTATAACTGAAATCTAAGTTTCTTCCTACTAACAAATGTTTACATTGATTATTTGTAAGAAGAGAAACGATTAATATAGCTGTTTCAAGATGATTTAAACGAGGTAGTTCTTCGACCCTAAATTTATCTCCATGAACACGAAACCAGAAAAAATCATCAGTTCCATGCCCACCAACTTCAACGTCAGAGGCCTCTCTTTCAATCATAAGAGTAAGAACATAATTCATTAACTTATGAAGTTCTATTTTTTCATCGCCAGATATCTGCTGTGTCATTTCAATAATGAAATTGACTTTTTCAGCTCCTAATATACTTTGGGGTACTTTTTGGACATATTTAGCTAATATCTCTTTTGCTTCATTCAATTGGTAAGTCCTCAAATAATAATTTAAAACTCATATACAGATTATCGAAAAATATAGTTTGTAATTTACCAAAATAAAGATTAATCATCCATTGTTCCAGATAGCACTTCCTCTAATGAAGTTGTACCGTCCTTCACTTTTTCCAATCCAGAATCTCTTAATGTTAATGTTCCATCTTTTCTTGATTGTTTTCTAACAGCATCTTCATCTATTTCTTCACCAGCTCTTACAACTAATTCTCTTATATCTTTCGTAAAATATAATGCTTCATGAATAGCCATTCTTCCTTTGTAGCCAGATCCATTGCATTTCTCACATCCAACTGCTTCAAATATTTCAAGACTTTTCCATTCATCAAGATCTATTTTTGCTCTCTCAGCAACACTTTCATCTATTCTTTCAACTCTTCTTTTACATTTATCACAAAGCTTTCTTATTAAACGCTGGGCAACAATTATATTAATTGCATAGGCAATTAAAAATGGTTCCACACCCATTTTATAAAGACGAGCAACAGCACTTGGTGCATCATTTGTGTGAAGTGTTGAAAATGTTAAGTGACCAGTATTAGCAAGCTTTATTGCAGTTTCAGCAGTTTCCTTATCACGCATCTCACCAACCATAACAATATCAGGATCATGCCTTAAAATAGATCTTATAGCTTGCTCAAAATTCATTCTAAAGCCAATCTTCAATTGGCGAGCACCTTCAATAACATATTCAACAGGATCTTCAACTGTTAAAATATTTTTTGTTGGATCTATAACTTGGTAAAGAGCGGCAACAAGTGTTGTACTTTTACCACTTCCAGTAGGACCTGTTAAAATAATCATCCCTTGTGGTTGCTTAATAGCCTTTGAGAATGCCTCATTGGAATAACCAACTAAACCCAATTTACCAAGGTCTTTAATAACTTTTCTATCATCTAAAATTCTTATAACTACTGATTCAAATTTATTTTTAAGTTCTGTACCAACCATTGGTAGTACCGAAACTCTATATCTAATAATATGGTCATCTATAGAACGCTGAATAAATCCATCTTGTGCACGCTCTCTTTCAAACCTATCCAATCCTTGAGCTCTATCTTTAACAACTGCCATTAAAGCTTCAGGCTGCGTCTTATCTTGAGCATGCCATAGTTGCAACTTGCCATCTATTCTAAAATGAATTTCTGTTATATTACCACTTTGAGGAACTATGTGAATATCACTAGCCCCTTTACGAACACCTTCAATTAAAGATGCTTCTATTAAATTAACTAGTGCACTCTTATTAATCTCAGCATCTAGTTCTTCTTCATCAACGTTAACTTCTTCAATTTCAGAACTTAAATCTTCATCGGAGCTTTGTATAGCTTTTAAGAATTCGTTCTCTACAGGGGCAATTATTTCAACTAACTTATCATAATCTTTTTTGCGGAGAAAATTGACTTCGAACTTTTTTATACCAACAGAGTAAGCTATTTTGGTTAATTCTTTATCTGTTGGATCAACTGCAGCAAGCACTAGCCGATCTCTAAGTTTATCGTAACTATAAGGTAATACTTTGTGAAGTAAAAACTGATCCCTAACATCATCCCCTTTAGAATTTAAGAGACGTTTTATCTCTTCAATTCTCACTTCAGATAAATCAGCAACAGAAATGTTAAGCTCTTTAAATGCATAAAGAACTGATACTTCCCTAAAAATAGTATCGTGGTCAAAGTTTAACTCACCAACTAAAATTTGGGCAAGATTTCTTTTGCCCTTTGATTCATCAGCTTTTTTAGCGGATAAGGCTTTTTCGAGAATTTCATCATCAATTATACCTTTTTTCAAAAGTAAATAACCAATTTTATCAGTCATCTCAAGTTGTGAGTCGAGCATTTAATATCCTTGAAAATTTTTACTTTATAAAGTAAGAATTTTGAATGTGAAATTCAGTTTTTTTACCAAAACAAAGAAAAAACTTAATATATTTAATAATATGTAAACCTTAAATATCCAATTTCAACTGCTACTTAACCGCAGGATTTGATGGATTAATTGTTGCTGTCTCTGCAGAAACTAGTGTTAATCCAATCATCACAACCATTATAACCATTGCAATAAAAACTTGAATCATTTCAATTACATTTTTCAACCTAAATACAGTTTCACTTTCATAATAATTTGCTAACTGAAGAGCTGTATTTTTAATTGTACCACTCTCTTCTCCAGAATGGAAACGTGAAACTGCAGTATCTGTAAATACTTTTGCTGCTGCAAATGATTCAGAAACTCCCGCACCTTTACTAATCATCATTGGAATTGCAACTTTTTTTATCTGTTGTTCAAAATATGCGTTATCAGTTGCTTCAGCAGCAATTCTAATAGGTTCAATTGATTCTGCAGAACCACTATAGAGTGTATAAAATACACGACAAAATACTTCAATATTTGTTTTATGTATCAAACTTCCCATTATCGGAACTTTCATCATATATCTTGCAAAAAAGAGAGTCCCTTTTCTGGTTTTACCCCACCAAAAAGCAGCAACTGGTGGGGCAATTGTTACAACTAGTACTAAAAACCATTGGTTTATTAAGAAATCACTCATGTCTAATGTAGCAGCTGTTAATGGTGGAAGTGGTATATCAAATTTAAGAAACAGCTTTGCTGTCTCTGGAAAAATATACCCAATATAAAAGAGAACGGCGAGCATAAGAACAAACATCGTAACAGCTGGGGTTATTAAAGCACTTCTTAAATCTTTACTAAATTGCATTTTACGTTCTAGAAATTTTGCCGTGGCTTTATAAATTTCCGTCATATTACCACTTTTTGCAGCAAGTCCTAGCATATATGCAGTAAATTTTCCAAAAACTCTTTCGTGACGTAGAAATGTAGTTTGACTATCTGCTCCACGTTTTAAATCGTTATTAATTTGTTTTAATGCCTCTCGGAGTGTTTTATTCTCCAAATCATTAATCAACAATGTCATTATTTCACTATATGGCAATTTTTGTTCAAGAAGTTCTGCACTAATTTTAACAAATGATAATACTTCCTGTGGAGGTGGCTTCGGGTTCCATTCAAAAAGATATTTGTTTACCGAAACTACTTGATAACCCATCTTAGTAAGAGCTTGAGTAACTTCTTCTTTTGTAAAAGCTCTTTGCTCTCCTTTTACAACAGCTTCATTTCCCTTTTTTATCTTATAAATAAAAGTTACTTTTTTCTGAACTGATTTTAGCTTAAGCCGATGTTTTTCCATCAACTTTCTAACTTGTTTTTTTCCATCAGAAAAAGTTGGGGCGGCTAAATTTCCGCTAACAATTTGCCCATTCGGCTTTTGTGCGGTAAACTTTATTTCTTCCATAGTTTGCTTTGCCTATTTAATAGTATACTTTTATATATATTCAATTCTACTTCTAAACAAGAATTAAGCCATAAAATTATATTATGTATAACTGATAATAGTAATTTAATCTATTCTCAACAAGTAATTTTTACAGATAATAGAATTATTGTATGTTTTTACTTAATTATTATTTCTGAAAGAGTAGCAACTGACTCAAGATTTTTGGTTTTTATTACTTTTAGGGTTAATTCATATTCCTTTAATTTTTGAACTGAAACAGAATCAACTACTAGTTTAATATTTCCACAAATAAAAAAGTCTGCTTTTAATGGTTTTAAATATTTTTGGAACTCTTTTTTTCCTTCAAAATCATTTTCATTCATTCTATCGTTTCTTGCTTCTTCCCGTTTAGATTTAGAAGAGATAAATGTTACATTACCACTATTTATAAAACTTCTCTCAATATTTTTAGATAATAAATCAGTATCTATCTTTTCATCTGTTAAATCATCTATTGAACCAACAATAAGTTTTGGTTTTCTTTTTGTTGAAAACTTTGTGTTCCATTCAGAAGCTAATAAGTTGCTTACTATTGAATCTGCAATAATCTCAGAATCAATTTCAGTCCATACTTTACTATCATTATCATTTTTAGAATCAGCTGTATTGATACTACTACAACTAAAAAATATTTGAACAAACAATAATGAGACCAAAATTATTACTATCTTTTTTAACATTTATTATAATCCTATTTTAAATTGTATCCAAAAGTGAAATAGATACTATTAGTTTTCTTACCAGGGGCATTCAAATTCTCATCTCCTCGAGCCCACATTACTTCTGCTTTTCCAAACATGGTTCTCATTATAAGGGAAATACCTCCACCCAAAATTGGTTTTCCTCTTGTAGGAGTTTCATACTCTGACAAGTTATAATTAAACATTATATTATAAACACCTCTAATATATAAATCTTTAAGAAACTCGTATCTGTAACTTACTTGTCCGATAGCAAACTCTGTTCCATGAGCCTGGAAATAATCAATTCCGACAAAAGTTGTAGGTCCCCCAAAGAAGAAATTCTTATAAAAAGGAGTTCCTTCCCCTGCAAATAAATAAGAACCTGCTAATTTTATATTGTTCTTTTTACCAAATGGAAAGTAGAATTCTGCAAGACTAGACAATTTATGATATTGTACTGTACCACCAATATCTTTCATAGATATTTCAATATTTGCTCTGAAGTACAAGCCTGAACTTGGTAAAATGATATCATCCAAAGAGTCATACAATAAATTCAATTTACCATTAACAATATCAGCATCTGGATGTTCTAATTGAACTAGACTATCTATTTCATTTGATGCCACATCTGTTACAACGTTCATTAGTTCATAATTCATTGAGGCTTCTAAATCCCAAAATTTGCTTAAACTAAAGTTAAATCCTCCGGAAAAACTCCACGAACGATCTCTATAACTAAAGACCTTTCTTCCCTCTAGGTAATAGTTAATAGGAACCTCTTTATAGCTAACACTTAAAAAAGGATAAACAGGAATATCCATAGAACGAGAGGGATAAAGAAGTGTAACATCAAATAATGTTAAGCCACCAAATCTAAAATATGCCTCCATTTGCATACCCTGGATTAATGCAGAGTTAGTCTCAAGTCCTAATAATCCGATTAACTTAAAATGGTCATTATATTTAAATCCAGCCACTACTCTGTTAACTGGCTTCTCTTTAACAATAAATTGCATAGCAATTCTATTTTTGTCTAACTTTTCTATTTCATAAGTCACTGATTCAAAATAATTTAGTGCGTAAAGTGCATCTATTTTTTTCTGAATAACCAAAGGAATAAACAAGTCACCATTTTCCACACCTAAATAATCTAGGACAAAACCACTCTCAAATTTTTTATTTCCTATAATAGAAATATTTTCTATTGTGGGTGGTGCTAAAAACAGATTTTCTCTTTTTTCCAAAATTGCAATTTCTTTTTTCCCTCTCTCAACATTTTTCCAATTATGATAATCATCATACTTTTCTAATTCCTCTTTTAGAGCAAGAAACACTTCCATATTTCTAACACCAGCTTCTTTACCTCTTTCTATTATTTGTTCAACTCTATCTTCAGCAAAGTCCGATGTTGAAAAGCCGTCAAGGTTTTGTGATATATATATATCCGAGAGTTTAATATTTTCCTCTAATCTTCCTCCCATGGGAATATCAACTGTCCTATTCAGAATTGAAAATAAATCTCGTAAATCATCTTTCTCTACTCTTCCAGTTGTTAAGTTTAAACCAATTACAATATCTGCACCCATATCTTTAACAACATCAACTGGAAAATTATTTAGAACCATGCCATCAACCAATAAGTGTTGATTCCAATCAACCGGAGAAAATGCAGAAGGGATTGACATTGTTGCTCGCATAGCTTTAGAGAGAGAACCGTTTTTTAATACTTCTTCTTTACCAGTTACTAAATCAACAGCAACACATCTAAAAGGAATTGGTAGGTTATCAAAATTTGTTACATCTTCATATGGAGCAGTCTTTAATAAAAATTCCATCTGAACATTTTGACCATAAATCATACCACTTGGTGCTGTTGGCTGATATCCCTTTAGCCCAACACTTAACTGATACATTCCCGTTTTTTTCTTTTCAATAAAAGGGAGTTCCTCCCTTTGGGGGCTATCATTAAGTACAGTATTCCAGTCTAAACTCTTTGTGTAATTTTCCAACTCCTTTCCGCTATATCCAATAGAGTATAGTGCTGCAACTAATCCGCCCATGCTATTACCAGCAATAAAATCAACAGGAATATCCAGGGAATCAATTAATTGCAACACACCTGAGTGTGCAAATCCTTTAGCACCTCCACCGGCAAGCGCAAGACCTATAGTGGGTCTTTTGGTTTTCGATTTTGAAAAAATGTTTTTAATATGCTTTATTGTAGCAGCATTAACTTCTTGAAGAGAATCTTCTCTTGCAGCTATTATTGAATCTTGAATAGCTTCTGATTTTAAGAATAGAGAATCTGATACTTCTTGCGAATAAACTACCCTGAAAAGAGAGAATACAAATAGAGATAGCAATACTTTATTCTTCATTTTTTTGACCAACTAATTAAAATTCATTTTTAAAATTTTAGCAGGATCAACTCGCTTAGAATACCATTGAACGCCCCAATGTAGATGAGGACCTGTTGAACGCCCAGTTGTTCCAACTCTTCCAATTACTTCACCTTTTTTTACATATTGACCTTCTTTAACAAGACTTTTACTTAAATGTAAATAAATACTATTTAAACCTTGTCCATGATCTAATATTATATGATTACCTGCATAATAAAAATCATCTGCATTAAGTCTTACAATTCCGTCAGTCATAGCATAAACTCGTGTTCCTCTTGGTACTGCAATATCTAAACCATTATGCATGTTTTTGGGAACTCCATTAAGTATCCGTTGGCTTCCGAAAACACTACTTATTCTACCACCCTTAATTGGTCGCATAAATCCTGACTTATAAAATGCAGTATCAGTTTTACCAATTTTACTTTTTGCTTTGTTGGAAATTTTTCTTTCCCGTTTAATTCTTTTTTTTAATGAATCTGGAGTGGTACTAAACTGTTGTTTCTTATTATTAATTCTCTGGATTTTATACTGACGAGGAGGTAATTTTATTTTCTTCAGTGTTACTTTTCCACCCTCGTGCTTTACTTTTAGTATTTTATACCCCGCTGCTTTAGCATCAAAGCCAAATGAGAAAAGCTTTTCATTATCAACTTTTAAATTAGTTTCATCAATCCATGCCCATTTTATTTCATTTCCTTTTGCAACAACTAAATTCCCAGGTTCAAAATTTCCATAGAATTTAATGTCTTGTGAAAATAGTAAAGATGTAAAAAAAAGAATTATTGTTATGGTATAATATTTTTGCATGATAATTATTTCTGAATATTTTAAATGGAATAAAGTATTCATAAAGATAACAAGATTATTGCTAAAATTAAGTAGGTGAAAAAATATATGTTCTTAATTTGAGCAAGTTTTCTCCATCCATTTTTAGATAACAAACTTGTTGATTTTAGTGGGAGATATCAACATTAGAAATTATATTAGGAGTCAAATAATTACAATCATGTTCTATAACAAGTTTTTTCTTAAAAAATTTTATTGGTCTTATGATTGATGTTTTGCAGAAAAAAATATTTGAGTTATACACGAGGTAACAAATGGATATAGCAATAACTGCTCTAATAATAATTATTTTTATGTTCACTTTAAAATTTATAATGCAGAAGAGAGCTCAGAAATCATTAGGAAAATCTATTAACGTTTCCCTCTTTAATGATAAAATTAAAACTCTATTAAATGGAAGTAAATCAATTTTATATTTTTATACCCCAACTTGTGGGGCTTGTAGAACTCAGGGTCCAATAATTGACAAATTAAAAGAAGATTTGAATCTTGTTGGAAAAATAGATTTGTCTGAAAACAGAAAAGTATCAACTGAGTTTGGAATAGTAGGAGTTCCAACAACAGTAATTATGAAAGGCAATAATGTTGCAGAAATTTTTGTAGAACTTAAAAAATATGATTTTCTAAGAACAAAATTTGAGACTGTTTAATTATGGAATATTACGAACTACACCCCGATAACCCTCAAGAGAGATATATAAATAAAGCTATTGAAGTTTTAAAAAATGGTGGAATAATAATTTATCCTACAGATACTGTTTATGGTTTAGGTTGCGATATATTTAACCACAAAGCGGTTAAAAGAATTTATGATATTAAGAATGAATCGGAAACCAAACTCTTTAGTTTTATTGTTCCTAATTTGAAAAATATTTCTAAGTATGCAAAGGTGTCCGACTTAGCTTACAAAATGATTAAACGACTTGCTCCAGGACCTTACACTTTTGTTTTGCCAGCCTCAAAAGATATTCCTAAAAAACTTTGGACTAAAAGAAAAACTGTTGGAATAAGAATTCCAGATAATCCAATTACAGAAGCACTTACGAAAGGATTAGGAAATCCAATAGTAAGTACCAGTGCCACTACAAGACTTGGTCAACAATTAAGTAACCCAGATGAAATTAGAGCTATCTTTGATTTTAGTGTTGACCTAATGCTCTCATTCGGAGAACAGAATAGCCAACCTTCATCCATTATTGATTTTAGTGGTGATGCTCCGGAAATAATACGCGAAGGCGCTGGTGATTTGTCGTTGTTTTATTAGGAGCAGTTACAAAAACTTTACGTAACAAGAAGTGTATGTTTATTAATTGATAGGAGAATAGAGATGGATTCAATTAAACGTTTATTATACCTCTCATTAGTATTTGTTTTTATATTCATTCAAGGGTGTAGTGAAAATAGTACCGAACCAATACCTGAATTAAGTGAAAAAGTTCGAGGTGGTATAATTAGTGCAACTTCAATTTATACATATTCAAAAGAAGACGTTCAGTATCTGTTGAACGTGGCTCAAGTACTTGGAAGTTTTGATATCACGTACTCTGTAGAAGCAGTTAAAATTGTGTACTGGACAATTGATTCAGATGGAAATTATATTCAGGCATCTGGCGCTTCAATGGTTCCAGTAGGTGGAGAGGATCTTCCTATATTTAATATGAACCATGGTACGGAAGTAAAGAGAGATCTCGTCGCTTCTGTAAGCCCAGTAAGTACTCTTGAAGGAATGCTCGGAATTCTAATGGGATCAATGGGATATTTTTCGTGTGTTCCAGATTATCCAGGTTTAGGAGTCTCAGATGGAATTCATCCTTACATTCATGCAAAACCAAATGCATTCGCTGTTATAGATTTTATTAGAGCAGCGAAAATTTATTCTAGCAATAATAGTATTACACTAAACAATCAATTGTTTCTTACTGGATATTCGGAAGGTGGGTATGTTACATTAGCGACACAAAAGGAAATGGAAGAAAATCATAGTGTTGAATTTAACATAACTGCCGTTGCTCCGATGGCTGGTCCTTATGATATACTTACAACAGCTGAGGAATTATTTAAACATACAGATTACGATTGGCCAGCATATTTTGGATATATTTTAACAGCGTACAACGATATTTATGGATGGGACAGATTAAATAGCTTTTTTGTTGAACCCTATGGAAGTATGATGGTATCTCTATTTGATGGAAGTAATTCCTTTTCAGAAATAAATAATCAATTACCCAAAACCATCTCTGAGTTACTAAACCAAAGTTTCATTGACGGATTTAACAACGGAACAGATACTCAAGTAATTAATGCTTTTAAAGAGAACTCACTTCTAGATTGGAGCCCAAGTGCACCAATAAAATTTTATCATGGCAGTGCTGATGATGTTGTTCCATATGAAGTATCTTTACTAACAATTGAGAATTTAAAAGCTACTAGTGGAAAAGATTTTGAGCTTTTTACTGTCGAAGGAGGAACTCACGAATCTTCTGCTGTACTATCTGTTTTGGATATGATTGATTGGTTCGACAGTTTTCGGTAAAAGCATTCTAAGAAAAATAAAATTCCAGCAGTTCTCAAGGTTCTTGGGAACTGATTTTTGATTCACCTCTAATAACAATACCACCACTTTTGATACTATTATTTTTAGCTTAACTTTCAAAGTATTTCAAAAAATATGGCTATCATCGAAATGTTAAAACAAAAATATCGGGTTCACAGAGGACTTTCTCCTCATAAAAGAAAAAGCTACTTTAGATGGTATTTATACTTAAAACCTATTTAGCTCAGCAACACTTTTTGACTATTACGCCCGAAATGACAACCCCCTAAACTTTTTTTTCAGAATCTTTATTTTCTGTGATGTTTTTTTGACTAACCCCTTACTTTTAATATTACTAATTTTAGTAGTATAAATTTATCCGAAAAAGCTAAGCGGTAATTTTTATTTTAAGAAAAAATAGGGAAGGGAAAATTAAGCAATTAATTTTAGTAGCAGCTCTAATCAATTTATTAAATGTATCAATGTTTGCACAAGGAGAGGGTGCAATACCAGTAATGACTTTTCAAACATCACTATCTTTAATTGGTGCTGGCGAAATTGGTGCTGCAAAAGCAAACAAAGATCCAATTGGGTATTATTTAAATCCTGCCATTCTTGGTTACACTTCTCAAAATAATCATGCATCACTTTTCTTTATGCCTAGTAAAGTTGATTGGTTTCCAAAATGGAATATTTCTGATTTAACAAAGAATACTTATGGATTTAATATTGGGTACAATCTATCAGAATTCGATATCCCAATTTCTATAGGTTTTGGATACATGCATGATATGTTTAATTACGGAACATTTAGTCGGACAAGTTCTGATGGTCCAGAAGTCATAGGACAATATGAATCATATGACACATTTGATGCATATAGCTTCGGCATTGGATTTGACTATTATTTACAATTTAATTTTGGAATGTCGATCAAACCATTTGAGTCAAACCTTTCTGATTCCCCAACAGAAAATGAGCCTAGTTCTGGAAAAGCTGAGGGTACAGCATTTGATTATGGAATAATGATTATTACACCAATATCAACACTCCTCTTCGATGATGCAAAGTATGAATTTTGTGAAACCGCTTATTTAAAACCAACTGTTAATTTCACTCTAGGGTATGCTATAACCAATATTGGAGATGAAGTAGTCTATTTTGATGAAGCACAATCAGATCCTCTTTCACGAACTGGACGACTGGGTTACACTTTTGATTTTGGATATGATGCTCACATAAATGATACTGAAATAAACCTTTTTACATATTCATTCACAGCAGAAGTAGAGGATATTTTAATTAAAACTGTTGAACCAGAGCCTGGTGTATTTGGTGGGAAATTTGATGGTTATCAGTCCTTATTGGGTGATATTGATGTGTGGGATAATTTAGTGTTGCTCAATCCAAGTGATAAAGTTGTTGTACACAAAGGTCACACTCTAAATTTGTTTGAGACACTTACCTTAACCTCAGGTGGCTTTGTCGGAAGAGGATACTCAACAACTGCTGGCACATCTGGTTATGGTTTATCATCAGAAGGGCTATTAAAAATAATTAGCGGCACATTTGATAAACCATTTTTAAATTATATTGCAAAGCATTTTGTAATTGAATATTACGATGTAACCATGTTTGATGGTTATAATGGATTGGACACCGAAATGAATGGTATAGCACTTCACATGAATAATATTGAATTTTAATTATTTGGAAATAATTATGAATAAATTTACTTATTTATCTCTTCTAACAATATTATTGCTATTTGTCTCATGTAAAGAAGATAGTGTTAATGCTCCTTTAGATACACGCTACACTTTTGAAATTGATTTAGCTGACTATTCAACCAATCACTTTTTTCTTGATACAATCTACGCAAGTGTTTTGCCAGAATATAATTTGTATAACAGATATCATCAATCTGTCCCACCATGCGTTAATCCTTATTTTAGAGTCAAAAATCTCGAAATATGGAAGCAATCTATTGGTATAATTGATACTTCAAAAGAGATACGTGCAAATGCTTTTCTTAATTTGCCAGAATTGAGAAAAGGAGAAAAATACGATAGTACTTTCTTTGATATCACACAATGGGATATTTATGGGGAAAATATGATAAACACGAAATTTATTCCTTTGTTTGAAGGAGCAGATTATACATATAATTCCTATACCGGAGTAGTTTCCTTTCTGGAAGATGTAATTAACTACGATTCGTTTGCAGCCACTTATTCAATTGATAGTGAATCACCTTCAGATGATAACGACATCTACTTTGGTAATTCCGAATCTAAAGAAAATGCTATTCTTAAATTATTTAAACCTCAATATTTACAACCTAATTCTAAACAAGCATGGAAATTACAACTTCGCAATATATATCCAATTGGTGCCGAAAATATTTTTGAAGATGGTTTCGAATTAGAAATTGGAATTAAAATAAATGAGGAGTATCAAAATTATATTGAAAAATGGGAGAAACCCGTTCAATTAATAACTGAATTTGAGTTTGACCAAATTGATGAGAATGGAGATTACTATCCTGATGGAAAATTTGACTTTCGAAAAGAGTTAACAATTTGTCCCATTTCTGGGGAAATTATTTTTCCATCATTGGAACCATTTGGAAGAGATCTTCCTGAAAGTATTCCCGATAGTTTTAAGATCTTTTCACTCTATGATACAATAAAAACATTTGTTGATAAATCAAATATTTCTATTAAGGTAACAGGTAAATACAACAACTAGTCAAATTAAAACAAAATTGCAACAGTTCTCAAGGCTCTTGGGAACTGGCTTTTTAATCCATCTTTAGTAGCAATTGCACCACCAATCATATTTCCATTGTAGGTAACCACTTTTCGCCCTTTTGGTTCAATCTCTGTCATAGACCTAATAGTACCACCACTTAGGTAATTTTTCAAGTGATCCTTTTCAGTTAATTCCACAATGTTTTTCGAGATATGTTTTTGCAATGCTTGAGCTGCAAGTGTATGTAAAACAATATTCCCATGCTTATCAAGCTTACCAAGTTTTAATCCTGCACGAGCAAAAACAGATAGATTTTCTGAATGCCATTCCGATTTCACAAAGTGCATTTCATTCTTTTTGAGTAAATAGTTATACTCTTTCAAAATTTCAATGTCTATTCCGTACCATTCAGAAATGTTTTCAACATACTCTTTTACATCTTTGTTGTCCCACCTAACAAACTTCACTTCTGCTTGCCTTACATCCATTTTTTTTGATGGAATAGTCTCACTAATTTTTCTAAACTTGGCTATAAAAAATCCTTCCGAATTTATTTCCCAAGGAATTATTCGTCTTGTTTTTAAAAGCTCTGGATTAAGTTCTCTATCTCCATACTTTGTAAAACCTGGATGTGATTTTACAGGAAGTTCAATATCCATAAGCTCAACTGGATATTTTTCTAATATTCGATGAATAATTAACTCGTTCTCTTCAATCGTTAAAGTACAAGTTGAATAAAGAATTTCAGCTCCAACCTTTGCCGATTTAATTCCACTAACCAATATTCTAAACTGAACATCACTTAATGCGGTAACACGGTTTTCATTCCACCAATTACTTACTTCTTGTTTTTTTTGAACTACCCCAAGAGCAGTGCATGGAGCATCAACTAATACTTTATCAAAATAATTATCAAAATACTTGCTTATCAATTCCCCTTTGCTTGTTAGCATACCAGCATTGAGGATATTAAGTTTGTCTAAATTATGAGCAAGTGATTTCGTTCTTCCAATACTAGGCTCGTTAACATATAAAGTACCACTGTTACCCATCAGTTCTGCAAGTTGAGTAGCTTTGGAACCTGGAGCGGCACACATATCAATTGCAGTATCAGCAGAAGTTGGACTTAAAATTAAAGGTGGTATCATGGATGAGAGCGATTGAATATAATATTTACCAAGTGCGTGTTCTAAAGTTTTTCCAACTACATCCTTCCCAGTTAGAACAGAATATGCATTTGGTACATTCTCAACCTTAGATAACTTAATCTCATAATAAAGAAGTCGATCTACCATTTCCCTTTGTTCATCGCTGCTTCCTGGGATTCGCACATACTGAATATAATCACTCGCAACATATGCTTTATATTTTGCAAGAAATTCATCCCCAAATACTGATTGAATATAATTTGAAATGTTCTCACTTACTTCAATCATATCTAGTACCGTTGTAGGTTTAATGCACTAAATATTTGATTGGAAACTCGTAGGAAATCACTTGTTGGAATTATTTTAATAAGATCCCTTTTCATTTCTTTCATAACAGTATCGAGCTGAGCTTCATATTCTTTCACAGCTCTTTTAATTTCATCTTCATCAATCGGTTTTGGAATCCAATCAGGTTTTAGTCGGTTAGAGTAAAGAACATACTTAATAAAATTATAATCATCTGTTTGAACAACTAGATTTCCCTTTAAGTCCACAATCTCGAATTGACCAAATAACTCCGATCCTAGTGCTATAGGTGTTCCAGGCATTTCATACTTTTCTGTTTTAGTATTGCTTACAAAATCATGCGGAAATTTTTGTATAGAAGATTTCGCCTTGTCAGTCCATTTAGTAATAAATTTTATTTCAGTCATTTTGCCTTTTCAGTTTACGTGCAAATATTCTTATAACATAAGCATCACCTTGATGCCCTTTCCCTTCGTGTAACTGAGTTTTAATATCCTCAGCTTCAATAAACTCAAATCCCTCAAAGTAATCTTTTAATTCTTTAACAGAATAGAGTGAATCTTTTTTACGAGGACCACCAGAGTTTAACTTTATTTGTTCAGTACTGAAACATTCTAATATTAAGTAACCACCAACCTTTATGGTTTCGCTCAATTTACGATAGACAATCCCTTTGTTCTCTCCATTAAAATGTAGAAATGATACACCAACTACATCATATTTGTTTTGCGGAAGTTCTTCTGTAATTAAATTTATGAATTGAAAGTTTAGTTTAACATTTCTTTGTGAAGCAAACTCTTTTGCTCGCTCTAAAGCTATTTCACTAAAATCTGCGCTTGTAACATCCCAGCCCTTTCCTGCTACGTAAACTCCATTCCTTCCTTCGCCATCACCTGGCAAAAGAATACTGCCTGGAGTTAGAGTATTAATTTTTTTTTGGAAATACTCATTTGGTTCTTTTCCAAAAATATGTTCCCCACCACCATACCTGTTATTCCAAGTTTTCTGATAATCTTGCATTAACTATTTGCCTCTTTCTTTTTTGCTTTATAAAGGAAATAAAATCCAGCAATGACTAAAGGGATACTCAAAAGCTGTCCCATATTAAGAATCATTCCCTCTTCAAAAGAAGTCTGATTTTTTTTGAAAAATTCGACAATAAATCTAAATCCAAAAATAAGAATTAGAAAAATACCGAAGAGATATCCATCCTTAAATTTACCATCATATTTTTTATACTGAAAAAAGATAATAACAAAGGAGATTAGATAGAATAGAGCTTCATATAGTTGAGCTGGATGACGTGGAATACTATCAACGGAAGTAAATATAAATCCCCATGGCAGATCTGTTGGATGCCCAATAATCTCTGAATTGAATAGATTACCCATTCTGATAAGAAATCCAGCAAGTGCAACTCCAATTGCAACCCTATCAGCAACCCAAAGAAAAGATTGCTTTTGTTTCTTTTTGCTATAAAAATAAAGTGCTGTAAATATTCCAATAGCTGCACCGTGGCTTGCCAAACCGCCTTGCCAGACTTTAATAATTTCAAGGGGGTTGGATAAATAGTAATCCGGGTTATAGAAAAGGCAATGTCCAAGTCGAGCACCAATCACCGTGCCTAGAAGCATATACCAAATTAAATCGTTCAAATCATCCATCTTACGATTTTCATTTTTGAAAACCCATTCCATTAATTTCAAACCAAGAATAAATGACGAAGCAAAAAGTAGACCATACCATCTAATATGAATTGGACCAAATGCAATTATTTCTGGCGAAATACTCCAAGTAATTGTTGCTAACAAATTATTTCCGTTTAGTAAAAAATATTAAGTCGTAATCTAACCAATAAGAATAAAAGTAGCTAATAGCAGCGATGCAGGGTCAAAATAAATATATCAGTTTGCATTCCCCAAAATATTGGAATATACAGATCACCCCTTGT
>CBDUTO010000043.1:0-31720 GCA_965370315.1 uncultured Melioribacteraceae bacterium | reverse complement strand
AAGTGAAAAACAACTCCGATAAAATTGCATTTTTTATAGATGTAAGAGTTTTAGATAAAGAAAAAAATGAGTCGACACTTCCAATGTTTTTATCGGATAATTACTTTTCGTTGTTGCCAAATAAGAGCAAAACTATTGTTGGCTCATTTAAAAATGGAAAGAATATAAAAAGTATAATTGAAATTAAAGGTTATAACACAAACAAATTAATTAGTACTAAATAGAGAAATTTAATTATGAAGAAAAATTATTTTATCATTGGGTTAATATTTGTCGTCTTTTTTGTTGTATCATTCTTAACAAATATACTTGGCCCTATTATTCCAGATATTATTGATAGTTTTACTTTAAGCCTTACTATGGCTGCCTTTTTGCCATTTGCTTTTTTTATTGCTTACGGAGTTATGTCAATTCCTGCTGGAATGTTAGTAGAAAAATATGGTGAAAAATTTGTTATGGTTGCTTCTTTTGCTTTTGCAACTATTGGTGCATTGTTGTTTTCATTGTTCCCACTTTATTCTGTCGCACTTCCTTCACTCTTTTTGATAGGACTTGGAATGGCAATGTTGCAAGTTGCAATAAATCCTCTACTACGCGAAGCTGGAGGTGAATCGTCATTTGCATTTAATTCCGTGCTTGCTCAATTAGTATTTGGAGCCGCTTCATTTTTAAGTCCAATTGTTTATTCGTATTTGGTTGTAAACCTAAAAGAACCAGCAACGGAGCAAGGTTTTATAGTTTCAGCTTTATCGAATGTTGTTCCAAAAGATCTTCCGTGGGTATCACTTTATTGGATCTTTGCAATTGTATCTCTTGCAATGATTATACTTCTTTCCATATCAAAATTCCCTAAAGTTGAATTACAAGATGATGAAAAAGCAAGCTCGTGGGAAGTTTATAAAATTCTATTTAAACAAAAAATAGTGTGGCTATATTTTTTAGGAATATTTGCATACGTTGGAACTGAGCAAGGAGTCGCAAATTGGATTTCAGAATTTTTAAATAAATATCATGGATTAGATCCACAAACAGTTGGGGCAAATGCGGTTTCACTTTTTTGGGGGTTGCTAACTGCTGGTTGCTTGTTAGGTTTACTTCTTCTAAAACTATGGGATAGCAGAAAAGTATTGGTAGTATTTAGCCTTGCAGCTATGGTTAGTCTTGTTGTTGCATTGTTCTCTTCGGGTGATGTTGCAATTTATGCTTTTCCAATGGTCGGATTTTTTGCGTCAGTTATGTGGTCTATAATTTTCTCGCTAGCACTAAATTCTTTGAAAGAGCATCACGGTGCGTTTTCTGGAATTTTAGTTACTGGAATTATTGGCGGAGCAATTGTTCCACTTATTGTTGGAACAATTGGTGATATAATAGGATTACGCTATGGAATGTTTTTCCTATTTATAACTCTTGGATATATACTTAGTATTGGTATTTGGGCGAAGCCATTAATTACAAACGAAACAATCTCGTTCGGAAATAAAAAAGAAAAATTAAAAAATATATGAAATTAGAAAAAATTATTGGTGTTGATCTCGGTGGTACAAATGTACGTGCAGGAAGAGTATTTGATGGAGAAATTGAAAAATTACACTCACACAGAATATCTTCAGGAGCGTCTGAAAAAATTGTTTTAGATGAATTGATATTTTCTATTCATCAAGTTTATGATAGTAACGTTTCAGCAATTGGTATTGGTGTACCAAGTGTTGTTGACCCACAGAACGGAATTGTTTATGACGTTCAGAATATTCCATCGTGGAAACGTGTTGAGCTGGCAAGAATATTAGAGAAAGAATTTAACTTACCAATAAAAATAAATAATGATGCTAACTGCTTTGTACTTGGTGAAAAATATTTTGGAAAAGGAAAGAACTTAGATAACATTGTTGGCTTAATTTTGGGTACAGGATTTGGGGCTGGTTTGGTTCTTAACAATGAGTTATATGCAGGAAGTAATACTGGTGCAGGGGAGTTTGGAATGATTCCTTTTAAAGATCATAATTTGGAATATTATTGCAGCGGTCAATTTTTTGAAAATGAATATACTTCAAGTGGCGAAGAAATTTGCAAATTAGCAAAACTAAATGATGAAATAGGAATTAGAGCTTTTAATCAGTACGGAAAGAATGTTGGTGAAGCTTTACAAATAATTATGTTAGCAGTTGACCCAGAAATAATTATTCTTGGTGGTTCAGTTAGTAAAAGTTTCGACTATTTTATTGATGGAATTTTAGAAACTTTTAAAAATTTCCCTTACCAAAACAGTGTGAAAAAAATAAGCATTTTACAAAGTGAAGTTGAACATGTTGCCATTTATGGTGCAGCAGCATTGCATTATTGAAACAGAAAAAGGTTAGAATCCAAAAAATTTTTAAAAAATAGAGTGAGTTTCAGTGAAAGCTAAAATATCAGATATTGCAAAAAGAGCGAAAGTATCAACAATGACCGTTTCGAGGGTACTTAACAATAGTGGTCCCGTTGCACAAAAAACTAAAAAGTTAGTTAAAGAAATTATGACGGAAATGGATTACCAACCAAATTTAATTGCAAGAAGTTTATCGAGCAATAAAACAATGATTTTGGGTGTGGTAATTCCAAAAACAGAACAACTTTTTCTTGATAATTATATTGCTCAGGTACTTAGTGGAATTACTGATGTTGCATTAGAAAATAATTATAGAATAATGTTAGTTCCAATAACAAATAACACGGAAGATGATGGATGCTATTTACAATACGCACGTAGCAAGCTTTTTGATGGTTTAATTTTAGTAAAAACAAAAACAGATGATCCACATTTATCCAAATTAGCAGATTCAAATTTTCCTTTTGTTTTAATTAATCATAAAAAAAACCATAAAAACTATAACTATGTAGATGCTGAAAATATAAAGGGTACAGAACATGCAATTGATTATCTAGTTAGCAAAGGGCATAAGAAAATTGCTTTTGTAATGGGTGTAATTAATGAAACAAATCCTCATGATAGACTAACAGGCTATAAAAATTCTTTAAAAAAGAACAAATTAAAATATAGAGAAGATTACATAATAAAAGGTGAGTTCAATAAAAAAATTGCCTATTCAGAATCGGAAAAATTGTTAAAACTTAAAAATAGACCAACAGCTATTTTTTGTTCTGATGATTATATGGCAATTGGTGTAATAGAACAGATTAAGAAACAAAAACTTAAAGTCCCAAAAGATATTGCTGTTATTGGGTTCGATAATATTGTGATTAGTGAGTTTATACAGCCATCACTTACAACAATTGCTCAGCCAATGTACGAAATTGGAAAATCTTCAGTTGAGGTTTTACTAAAATTAATATCTAAAGAAGAAAAATCTCCAATTAGAAGAATATTAGAAACAGAACTAATAATACGTGAGTCAACTTAATAGTACTGTAAATGGAAAGAGTATTTATTTGTAAAAATATGTTACCGATAACATTTATTTGAAGAATCTGGTGTATTTATTTTGGCACCTAAAACGGAATTTAATGGTTAGTATTTTTTGTTGTAAAAGAACAAAAAATGATAGTAACATTTCAATTATGTATTGAAACAATTGATATTTAATAAAAATATTTGAAAATGGAGAAAATTAAAATGCGAAATAATAAAAACAACAGAGTTATTTCTATTTTGCTACTACTATCACTATTATTTGCTTCGTCTATATTTGCTAGTGGTGGTAAAATTAGAGGCATTGTTACCGAAGCTAAAACTGGCGTAGCACTAATGGGAGCAAATGCATTTCTTATAAATACTAGTCAAGGTAGTTCTACTGATCTTTATGGAATTTTCACTATTAATCAAATACCATTAGGGTCATACATTTTGCGTGTATCTTACTTAGGATATGAAACTCACGAAATGAAAATTGACATAACTACATCGCATACTATTGAACTTAAATTTAAGATGAAACCTGAAGTAATTGAAGGGGACGAGGTAACAGTAACCGCTCAAAGAGTAGGACAAATTGCAGCCATAAATCAACAAATAACTTCCTACTCTATAAAAAATGTAGTGTCGTCCGATAAAATTGAAGAATTGCCAGAAGCAAATGCTGCAGAAGCTGTTGGTCGTTTGCCAGGTGTATCGTTACTGCGTGATGGTGGTGAAGGTAGTAAAGTTGTTATTAGAGGTTTAGCTCCAAAGTATAATAAAGTTCAAATTGATGGTGTTGATATGGCTGCTACCGATTCGGATGATAGAAGCTCAGATTTAAGTATGATTTCACCATATATGTTAGGTGGCATCGAGGTTACAAAATCTGCAATGGCAAATCAAGAAGCCAATCAACTTGGCGGAACTGTTAACTTTATTTTAAAAGGAGCTCCACAAGGCGATCCTACGTACCAAGTAATAGTTGAAGGTGGTTACAACGGATTAAAAAATCAATTTAAAGATTATAAAATTGTTGCTCAACATAGCCGAAGAATGTTTGATAATGCTTTTGGATTATCGGTTAATGTGGATATTGAAAATAGAAATAGAAGTTCTAACTCTGTTAGTTCAGATTATAAATATCTTACACAAGATAGCACTACGGTAGTTAATTCGCTATTTGTTGGTGATATAACTAGGCAATTAGAGAGATATAATGCTTCGCTTGTTCTAGATTATAAAACGCCAACAACCGATATTAAACTAAGCGGAATAGGAAGTAAAATAGACCGTGAAATAGTTTCGCGAAATGAAAACTCGTACGACTTACATGGTGCATCAAAAAGAACCCAGAATCTTGGCTTTGAAGATAACAGCACTGCAATTATGATGACTCAATTAAAAGTTGAACAATTAATTGGGGATTTCAAAATTAAACTTGGTGCAAGTTATTCTTATTCAAAAAATGATATGCCAGAGTATCTTAGTTATGGTGGTATTGAAAGTTCGCCACTTTCTGGGCCAATTCCTCACAAAACAAATCCTTCTCAAATTCCAAACTATATGAGCAACAACTACTCAAGTATATTTTTAGGTGAAATGAGCGATTCTGAATCATTTACTTTGGAAGATGAAGTCTCGGCGTATTTAAATATAGAATGGGAAACAAATATATCGGATAAAGTAAATTTTAAATTAGAAGTTGGTAGTAAATATAAGCACAAAGAAAGAGAGTTTGATTACAATACAATATATTTAAATTTAGAAAGAGACCCCAGCAATATTGCAAATAATGCAATAATAGAGAAGTGGCCTTGGATGCAAGAATATCTTGTTTCAAATTCATTTCCGTACGAACCATTTATTGACCACAACTACGACCCTGGTGATTTTATGAATGGTAATTATCTACTTGAAAGAATACCTAGTCTGGATCTTGGAAAAGAATTGATACACTATCTTCGAGATTATTTAGGTGTAGAATGGAATGGAGCATCAACTCCTAAAAAGTTTGTTCCAAATTTTCATTCGAGCAAAATGTATGATTATAATGGCACCGAAGATTATTATGCACTATACGCAATGCCAATATTTACATATAAAGACATTCTTACATTTATACCTGGATTTAGATACGAGCATAATAAAACTGTTTATACTGGTGTAAGAGGTGATGGAGGAAAATTCTTTGAAAGTGTAGGTTATAAATATCACGAAAAAACTGTAACAAGAGAAAATGAATATTTCCTTCCAATGATTCATTTAAGATATAAACCCTTGGAGTGGTTCGATGTTAGAGCTAGCTATACTCAAACACTATCACGTCCAAGTTATGTAGAGTTTTTACCCACTTGGCACATCTCTGCGGCACCATTATCTATCGATTATCAAAACCCAGATTTGAAACCTGCTACTTCTGAAAATATTGATCTTTATTTCTCATTTTATGGAAATGAAGTTGGATTATTTACTGTCGGACTTTTCGCAAAACACATTGATAATTTAATTTTTTCCGAAAAGAAAATAATTCTTAGTGATACAATGGCAGTTGAAGATTATGGTCTAACTGAAGAAGAGACTGGCTATTCTCCATCAGCATTTAAAAGCAAACCTATCTGGAGTTATATTAATAATCCAAATACCTCCAAAGTATATGGTGTAGAGGTGGAATGGCAATCAAATCTCTGGTTTTTACCAGGGCTATTTAAAAACATTATTTTTGGAGTTAACTATACTTATACTTTCTCCGAAGTTCAATACCCTCGCACAGTTCCAATAAAAGAGATAATAAAATCTCCTTTTGGAAATAGAGAAGTTATTGTAGGAAACGAAGATGTTCCTTACTCGGCACCTCTTCTGTTTCAACCAGATCATATCCTTAATATCACATTAGGCTATGATTATAAAGATTTTTCGATACGTACCTCTCTTCAAATGAAATCTAAAATATTCTCTCAAAATGATTGGAGACCTGAACTGCGAGGATATACTGATAGTTTCTATTTATATGATTTAGCAATTTCACAAAAACTACCATTTGCTGGGCTAATGGTATATGGTAATTTGAAGAATTTTACAAAAACAATTGAAATGGATAGAAATGATGGCACTGGTTATATGTCGAGTGCCGAATACTATGGCATGAGTGGAAATTTAGGAATTAGACTAACTTTTTAATTTATAAATAATTTATTGAAATCATTATTTAAGGAGATAATGGAATATTGAATAATAAAATATTTTTTAAACTAATAATTAACGAAGGAAAAAAATGAAAAAATTAATGTTACTTTTATTAAGTCTTGCATTAGCAAGTATTGCAATAGGTCAAACTATTCAGGAAGTTCCAGCAAATGATGCTACTGGTGCTCCAATAATTAATGCTATTATTCAATACGTTGTTGCCGATACAAATTCAAGTGGAGAGCAACTACACGATATTTACAGACTTGAGCGAGGCAAAACATATTTTTATAACCAATCACCTGTTTTCAAAAATCCAATAACCTTAGTTGCCGATGAACCAGGTACTACAGATGCAACAAAGCCACCTCTACTTCTTATTACTACCGATGATGCTGGTGAAATACCTTATGAACATTGCTTTACTACTTTTGCCGATTTAACTCTTAAAAATATTGCTATGAAAACAATAAGTATCGAGAATGGTTATTCTTGGGCAAACGCAATATTATTACAATCTGATGATTTGAGAATAGTTTTAGAGAATTGCTATTTTGAACTTATTGGTTGGGGAATGATTGAAGCTGCTGTAAATAATACTGTATTTATATTAGATAGATGTCACGTAAGAAATGGTACTGTAATACCCGATGGTGATGAGTGGGTTCCATTTTTCTTGGAACTAGATACTGGTACTGCTGATTCATTAGTTATGAGAAATAACACATTCTTCAATTTGCAAGGTTCTATAATTAACGTTGCAGAGCAAAATCCTATCAACAACTTTATTTTTGATCATAACACTTGTGTTAATGTTGTTAAAGGATTTACAACAGCTATTCATGCACATCTAAATAGTAGAATAACTAATAATATTTTTTATAATGGTTCAACTTCTGGTGATTTACATGCAAATGTAGAAAGTAGTGAAGACCAAAACTTCAACGGAATAATAACAGTTGATACACTCTTATCTAACGAGCCAGATGCTCCAGATTCGTTAGAGCATATTATGGATGAAGCTGATAGAAAATTAGTAGTTAAAAATAATGCCTATTTCTTTTCACAAGGTGTTAAAGACCACTGGTTAGCATTTGCCGATTCTATTGAGGCTCCTAAATGGATGAATACTCGTGAAGTTAATATGTTTGCTGACAATGCAGCTTATCCAAATTTTGTTGAAGAAAACAATGTTGAAATAGACCCAGTATTCGCTAATTTTGGTGGAACTGATGATATGGTTGCTCAATTAAATAACCATAGAGCAAACGGAACATTTGGTTTTTGGGGATGGGATCCTGATTCTGTAGATTATCCAGAAATACATTGGGCATTTTTACAATGGCCTTTACCTGAAGATTTTTCGCACTCAGCAAGTATTGCTTCAACAGATGGTTTCCACGTTGGAAGTTTAGTTTACTATCCAAGTGAATTAGCAGACTACATTCTTACTGATGTTGATGAAAATACAAATGGTGTTCCTTCAGATTTTTCATTAGGTCAAAACTATCCAAATCCGTTTAACCCAACAACAGTAATTAATTTTTCAATTCCACAAAGTGGATTTGTAACTTTAAAAGTATTTAACGTACTTGGTGAAGAAGTTGCAGAATTAGTAAATAACATGAAATCTGCTGGTAATTACAATGTGTCATTTGATGCTTCAAATCTTACTTCAGGAATGTATATTTATCAAATTCAATCGAACAATTATACAGCTACAAAGAAAATGATGCTAATTAAATAGTATTTATAATTTATTGCCCAAACAGTTTTTATTGTTTGGGCATTTTTTTACAGCTATGCGAGGTTAATATGAGTAATTACTTAATCAAATCCATAAAAGTTTTTCCAATATTTCTAATAATGTTATTCTTTTCTCAAAATCTATTTAGTCAAGAATTAGTCCGTGCTGGGCTGCGTTCTTCCACATATGGTTTTGATAACTTTCCCGATTCATCTTGGTGGTATAATGCAACTACAGATATGGCTTCAAATTTTGAAGGCAAAATTTCACCAGCTGTTATCTGGATTATTGGCTACACAACAAATGATGGTTGTTATTTGAATTTTCCAAAACCAAGTTCTGGATCTTATCCAAATATTACGTTTGGTAGCAGAGACAAAAACGAAAAATATTTAGATGATTTTGATAAGAATGGTGTGAAAGTATGGTTACAAGTTGAACCAGGGTTTGCGGATGTTTCAACTCTTATAGACCTTGTGCTAACACAATATGGACATCATAAATCTGTTATGGGTTTTGGTGTTGATGTTGAATGGTATAAAACAAGCAATGACAACAACAACGAAGGTGTTGCTGTTACAGACGATGAAGCAACCGCTTGGAGTGCAAAAATAAAAACGTATAACGAAGATTACCTTCTTTTCACAAAGCATTGGTTAATTAGTAAAATGCCTCCAACATTTCGTGATGATATTGTGTTTGTTGATGATAGTCAAATATTTGCTAAAATGAGTGATATGATAGATGAATTTGAAGAGTGGTCAAAAGCATTTACACCAGCAAAAGTTGCATACCAATATGGTTATACAAGCGATAAAATTTGGTGGAAAGATTTAAGCAACCCTCCAAAAGATATTGGTGACGAGATCTTGAAAAAATGCCCAAACACTGCAGACCTATATTGGGTAGATTTTACTGCATACGAAATTTGGCCTGAAGATTTTGACCCTACTTCTGTGGATAATATACAAAATAATGAACCAACTGGATTTATACTAAATCAAAATTATCCTAATCCATTTAATCCATCAACAATTATTAAATATTCAATAATTGAAAATGAAACTTCTGTTCAGTTAAAAGTTATTGATACTCTTGGGCAAGAAATTGTTACGCTTGTTAATCAAGAAAAAGATGCGGGTACATATTCGGTAAATTTTGATGCATCTGAGCTTACAAATGGAGTATATTTTTACTCACTTAGAGCTGGTGAATTTATAGAAACTAAGAAAATGATAGTTCTAAAATAGTTTTATAAAAAAAGTTATTGCTAATTCATCATGAAAAATATAATAAAAGTAGTAAGCCTAGTTTTAGTTTTGCTTTCATGCTCGGTTGATAATTATAGAGAAAAAAGTGATACAATAATTGGTGTGAAAATATATGACTACAGTGGTAGTCTAAAAGAACTATTTACAAAGTGGAACAAGGTTGGAATAAATAGTGTTTTTGCAAGTGTTAATTTGCTTTCTACTAATGAATTTAAAAAATTAGCAATTCAAAATAACATAGCCACGTTTGTAATTTTACCAATATTTTATGCTCCTGAAAAATTGGTAAAAGACTCATCACTTTTTGCTATTAATAAACACGGAAAAATTGCTGAACAAGAATGGGTGAAGTTTGTTTGTCCTTCTGAAAAAGAATATCTTCAAAATAAAATTAAGTATATTACAAATTTTGTAAGAGAGCATAAGCCAACTGGAATAAGTTTAGATTTTATTCGCCATTTTACTTTCTGGGAAAAAATATATCCAAATACTGATATAAATTCACTTAAAAATACTTGCTTTGATGAAAAATGTATTTCTAGATTTTGTAAAGAAAATAATATTAGTTACCCTGATAATTATAAATCTGAAATAGAAATTTATAATTGGATAAAGGATAATCACTTTGATAAATGGGTGAAATGGAAAAATAATCTAATTACAGAAACAGTTAAATCAATTGTTCATGAAGTAAAAAAGATAGAACCTAATATTAAAGTAAATTTGCATGCCGTTCCTTGGCGACAAAATGATTTTAACGGAGCAATAAATAGTGTTATTGGACAGGACTTTAAATCATTAGCCAAGTATGTAGATTATATCTCTCCAATGACATATTCACATATGGTAAAGCAAAAACCAGAATGGATTAATTCTGTAGTGACGGATATTAAAGCCGTTTCTGGTTCAAAAATTCTTCCAAGTATTCAAGTAGGGATAGCTTATCTTGATGATACATTAACAGTAAGCGAATTTAAAGAATGTTTATACGAAGCACTTAAAGAACCATCATCGGGAGTTATTTTTTGGAACTGGAAAACATTGGAATTGGAAAAAGAGAAATTAATCATAATAAATTTGCGATAAGTTTTGCATATTTAGATTTGAAAAACAAAAAAAACTGTCTCAAATATTATTTAAGACAGCCAATATGAAATAATACTATTTTATGAATTTATTCAGTAGCTTTTTTTAGTTTCTTTAAAGTAAAAACAATCATTAAAGCTGCTAGCGATGCAAAGAAAATAAGAAGCAAGAAGAACTGCCACATTTCCCATTCTTGATAGAATCTGCCAACAAATCCAGCTAAGTAATTACCAATAGCAGTTGCACCAAACCAACCGCCCATTAATAGACCTTTCATTCTTGGTGGAGCAACTTTTGAAACAAATGAAAGTCCCATTGGACTTAAGTGAAGTTCAGCAATGGTTAATGTAAAATATGTTCCAATTAAGAAAAATGGAGAAACTGTAATTGCAGAAGTTCCGCCATCTAATGAATATACTGGTGCTAATCCGATAGAAGCAACAAGCATAATCACATATGCAAGAGCAGTAATAAGCATACCAATACCAATTTTAGCTGGCGCAGATGGTTCTTTTTTCATTCTGTTCATTATAGCAAAAATTCCAAGAACAACAGGAGTCATTAAAACAATAAACATTGGGTTAAAAACTTGGAATTGCTCGGGCGAAATTGAACTACTTTCTGGAAGTGTATTTATTTTGTAAATCAATGTTGCTATACCAACTAGTGCAAATCCACCACCTATCATTTTTGTTTTTGAAGTAGCAGTTTTTTTCAATGCTGCAGCTCCACCAAGAATGATAAATAGAAGTGCGTGCAAACTAACAACATCAAAAAGTAAGAAGACGTATTTACCAACTTCAGGGTGAGTATAATCTCTTGCAAAAAGAGAAAGAGCTGCACCATTTTGATGGAAAGCCATCCAGAAAAATATAACAATACCAAAAATTGTTAGTAAAGCATAGATTCTGCTTTTCTCTTGTTCCTTTGTAAGAACAACATCTTTTTCGTTGTTAGTAACATTTTTTGATTGATAATCAGCATCTACATAATGTTTTCTAAATAGTGTAAATATTATTAGAGAAACAACCATTCCAACAGCAGCAACAGCAAAACCAGCATTGTAACCTTGAGCCATTGTTGCACCATAATTATCTACAAAGAAATTTTTAATTGCTATTGCAGCAAAAGGAGCATAAAATGCACCAATATTAATACCCATATAAAATATATTAAAACCAGAATCTTTTAATGATGATTCCGAGTGGCTATATAAATTTCCAACAAGAACAGAAATATTAGCTTTGAACAAACCGTTTCCGATAGCAACAACTGCAAGAGCAGCAAATAATAAATATGGTTGATCTGTTGGAATTGCCATCATTGCATATCCAATCCCCATAGTTATAGCTCCGAGCGTAATTGTTTTACCATAACCAAGAACGTTATCAGCTAACCAGCCACCAATTATTGGTGTAAAATAAACGCCTGCTAGAAAAATGCCATAAATATTTGTAACTTCGGCTTGATCCCATCCAAAACTTTCTTGCAAGTAAAATACAAAAATTGCAAGCATAGTGTAGAAACCAAATCTTTCCCACATTTCTGTAAAGAAGAGAACAGAGAGTCCCTTCGGGTGATTTTTGAACATATATTATCTCCAGAGTATTTTAGAATATATTATTAAGAAGGTTTTAGTTAGCCTTCACTAATTTATTTATTTAAAACCAAGACATATTTTATGAAGATTTTGTATAACTCTCCAAGCCTGTCATTCCGTGATGCTTCTATACGGATCTATGTTTTTGAATGAGATTCCCGATAAAACATTCGGGAATGACAATCGTTTTTTAGGTTCTGCAAAACCATTATTTATAAACCTAATCAATTCCATGCATCATTTTAGATAATAGTTTATTTAGGGAAAATAGAATTAAAGAAGCCACAAATCCCATAACAACAAAAATAACAAAGAAATCTGAAAGATTATTAATAGAATATCCTAATAATGAAGTTGTTTTTCCTGGTTCTGGATAAAATGCACTTAGCTGTCCTGCAAGCAAATTTGCAGCCGCATTAGAGATAAACCAAATTCCCATTAATAATGAAGCAAATTTTACTGGTGAAAGCTTTGTAACCATAGAAAGCCCAATAGGGGAGAGGGATAATTCACCAAATGTGTGTAGCACATAAGCCCCAACTAACCAAAGTGGGCTAACTTTAGCACCTGCAAGTTCAGCACCGAAAACCATAACAGCAAAACCAAGTGATAAAAGAAATAATCCAAGTGCCATTTTTAAAGGTGTGTTTGGCTCTTTGTTTTTCTTTCCTAATTTAGTCCAAATAACAGCAAAGACAGGAGCAAATATAATAATTGCAACTGGGTTAATAGCTTGGAAAAAACTGGCAGGTATTATATAATCTCCGAGCCAACCGATAGTTCTATCTGTTTGTTCTTGAGCAAAAAATGTTAGTGACACACCTGCTTGTTCAAATGCAGCCCAAAAGAATATTACAAAAAATGCTAAAATAAAAATTACTGCAATACGTTGTTTTTCAATTAGAGTTAATGGAACATCAACAGTTGCTTTTTTCTCTTCAGCCGAGATCTTTTTAGGAACCATTCCAACGGGTTCGCCAGTAGGCGTAACAAGATGTTTATCTTTGCCGACCATAAAAGTTATTAAACCAATTCCCATTCCTACAGCAGCAGAAAGAAAGCCCCATTTAAAATCGGCTGGGTTTCCTGTATCGCCTAAACCACCAGCAATAAATGGCGCCATAAGTGCACCAAGGTTAATTCCCATATAAAAAATAGTGAAAGCAGCATCTCTTACTTTTATTGCTTCAGCTGGATAAAGTGAACCAACCATTGTAGAAATGTTTGGCTTGAAAAATCCATTACCAACAATCAAAAAGAAAAGTCCTCCAATAAAAAATATTTGTTGAAGATTCAGAGAAAATGAGGAGACTAATTCTTGCCCAGCAGAACTTGAAAAATAAAATCCACTTCCTGCTAAAGCCAATTGCCCAACAAGCATCATTATACCGCCAACAATAATTGATTTTCTATTTCCCCAGTATTTATCAGCTACATAGCCACCTAACAAAGGAGTAAGGTAAACCAACCCAGTATAATATCCATAAATAGAAGATGTAAAAGCTTTATCAAAAAATAATGCATTAATCATATATAGTGTAAGGATGGCGCGCATTCCGTAGTAACTAAATCGTTCCCACATTTCAGTAAAGAAAAGAACATACAATCCTTTTGGGTGGTCTTTGAACATATTGTTTTCCTAATTTTTAGTTAAAATAAAACTTTAGAAGTGAAGTACATAAAAGTCACTTTCCTTTTAAAACATATCTTCTCAAGATAGGAATAAGTTATCAAATATTAAAATCTTTGAGTTAAAATATTATCAGTTTGTCTAAGAAAACTGCATTTAATATATTTAAAACATGAAAAAAACAATAAAAAGATTATTAATTCTTGGAGGTATTCTAGGAATTATTGCAGTTGGAGCGTTCTTTGGAATAAATAATTATTTAATGCCATCCATTGTTGAGGCTCAGGAAGTAATGCTACCAAATGTGGTTGGATTAAATAAAACTGATGCAATAAGAAGGCTTGAAGCATTACAATTAACCCCAGTTGAAGTTGGTCCAAGATATGACAGTAGATATGAAGCCGATGAAGTGATATTTCAAAAACCGTATTCTGGTACTATGGTTAAAGTGAATAGGAGAATATATATTCATATAAGTGGTGGTGAACCTTTAATAAAAATGCCACAAGTTGTAAATAAAACTTTGAGGGATGCAAGAGTAAATATTGAAAGATTAGGTCTTTTTGTTGGTGCTGTTGAAGAAATAAGATCAGAAATGCTAATGGGAGTAGTTGTAGAACAAGAATTCCTATTTGAGGATAAATTAGAGAAAGGGGATTCTGTTGATTTGAAAATTAGTATTGGCCCACAACAAGGAATGGTACGTGTACCAAATATAATTGGAAAATCAGTTAAAGAAGCTGGAAAAATTCTACAACGTTCTAATCTAAAGCTTGGTGAGAAATCCTATATTTCATCACCAACATTGTTACCAAATACAATTATTAGTCAAACTCCAAGTCAAGACTTTTTACTAAACATTAGTGAAAGTGTTGATATTGTTATTTCTAAAAGCAAAAGGTAAAGAAAATGAAAAAAATTGCACCATCAATATTATCTGCTGATTTTTCCAATCTTGCACAGCAAATTAGATATGTGGAAATTGGGGGAGCTGATGTAATTCATTGTGATATTATGGATGGCAAATTTGTACCAAATATTACATTTGGACCAGTTGTAGTTAAAGCAGTTAGAAAAATCACAAAATTACCTATTGATGTTCATTTAATGATAAAAGATCCAGATAGTTTTATTGAAGATTTTGTAAAAGCTGGTGCTAATTACATTTCTGTTCATCAAGAGGAGGTTGTACATCTACATAGAACAATTTCTAAAATTAAAGAACTTGGAGCAAAAGCTGGAGTAGTAATAAATCCGGCAACACCTGTAAATACATTAGTTGATATTTTAGAATATGTTGATTTTGTTTTGGTTATGTCGGTAAATCCAGGCTTTGGTGGGCAGAAATTTATCGAATCATCTCTTAGAAAAATTGAAGAACTAAAAAACATAAGAGAAGAGAAAAAATTAAATTTTGAAATAGAAATTGATGGTGGTGTTACTTCAGCAAATATTGCAAAAATCTCAAATGCTGGATGTGATATTTTTGTAGCTGGTTCTTCTATTTTTGGTCAGGATAATATCACAGCAGCTTCTGTGGAATTTAAGAACTTGGTTTCTTAAAGAGTAAGAAAGTCATTAATTCACGAATTGAAAAAATTAATAATAATTGTCATTTCAATTCCGATGTATTTTGTCGGAAGAGAAATCTCCTACTATTCAAAAGATTTCTCACAAAAAACATGTTCGAAATGACTAATGTCTTTTTAATATCTGAATAAATAATAAATCTGAAAAATGTCTCAACTTAGGAATCTAAATTGATAAATAATTTCTATCAAAAACTCAAATCAGATAATCAACTTTATGTAATGGGCATTCTTAATGTAACTCCAGATTCTTTTTCAGATGGAGGAAAGTTTAACGTTGCCAATTCTGCGGTTGAGCATGCTATAAAAATGCTGGAAGATGGTGCAGATATTATTGATATTGGTGGTGAATCTTCTCGTCCAGGTGCAGATGAAGTTTCTATTAATGAAGAACTTAAGAGAACAATTCCAAAAATAGAAAAGATACTTAAGCAGAAACCAAATACAATTATTTCAATTGACACAACAAAACCTGAAGTTGCTGAAGCTGCTCTAGACAGTGGAGTTCAAATTATAAATGATATTTCTGGGCTTTCGGATGAACGAATGCTTAGAGTTATAAAAAAATATGATGCTACAGTTGTAATAATGCACATGTTAGGAAATCCAAGAACTATGCAAGCTAATCCTACATACAATAATGTAGTTGATGATGTTTATAACTTTCTGCAGAATAAAATAAAATATGCAATTGATGGTGGAGTAAAATCTGTTGTGATAGATCCAGGCATTGGATTTGGGAAATCATTAAATCACAATTATGAATTGCTAAGAAATTTAACTAATTTTCAAAACTTAGAAACTCCTTTGTTGATAGGTGTTTCAAGAAAATCTATCATTGGTAAATCACTAAAATTAGAAATTGATGAAAGAGATATTGCTACTATAATTCTTGAAACGGATGCTGTAAATAAAGGTGCAAAAATTATTCGCACACATAATGTGAAAAATGGTGTTCAACTTAAAAAATTAAAACAATTATTAGATTAGAATAGAATGTTTGAAATATTTAAAATAGGTTTTATGTCTTTTACTATGCTGGATCTTGTTGATATAGCTATGGTGACATTCATTATCTATAAAGTATATACAATTATTAAAGGGACTATTGCTTCACAAATATTTCTTGGATTGATTGTTGTCCTCTTTTTTTCTTTTATAGCTCAAGCTGGTAATTTAAAGGCACTTGGATGGTTATTAAAATTAGCAACAGATATTTGGGTTATTGCATTTATTATTCTATTTCAACCAGAGATTAGGAGATTTTTACTACTACTTGGGAAAAAACCATTTGGTGCAAAATTCTTCAAAGGTGAAACTACAGATGATGATGTTGCAGATATTTTAACTAAAGCTGCATTTGAAATGTCCCAACATCAACATGGAGCACTTATTGTTTTAGAAAGAACTGTGGGAATTAAAAGTTTTATAGATACAGGAGAACCCGTAAACGCAGAAGTTAGTGCAAATTTACTTCGGTCTATTTTTTTTCCGCGCTCACCTATGCATGATGGTGCTGTAATTATGAAAAATAATATTGTTCTTGCAGCTCGGTGCACTTTGCCTTTATCACAATCAACTACATTCGATAAATTACCACTCGGGATGAGACATAGAGCTGGACTTGGAATTACTGAGCAAGCTGATGTAATTTGCTTAATTGTTTCTGAAGAGACTGGTTCAATATCTATTGCAGAAGAGGGGAAACTATATAGAGGGTTAGCGAGAGAATCAGTTAGAAAATACTTGTCAAAAAGAATTGAACCAACACATCAAAAGGGAGCCAAAGGAATATTTGAACTCTTCAACAGAGCAAAATAAAATTTGCGCAGTCATACCAGTTTTTAATGAAATAAATTATTTAGATGAATTGATTAAGAAAGTAACACCACACGTTTCAAAAATTATTTGTGTAGATGATGGTTCTACAGATGGAAGCCATGAATTACTTGATGCTAAATCTGAGGTTGAGTTAATTACGAATTCTAAAAATTTTGGAAAAGGGTTTTCACTTCGTGCTGGTCTCCAAAAAGCAATTGCTTCAGACTGTGATTTTGTTGTTACATTAGATGCAGATATGCAACACGTTCCAGAGTTGATTCCAGAATTTGTTGCTTCTCTACAAACACATGATGTGGTTGTTGGTAATAGACTTCATACTTTAAAGGGAATGCCATTACAAAGAATTATGAGTAACAAATTAACAAGTTGGCTTTTATCAAAAAAAACAGGAATAAAGATAAAGGATAGCCAAAGTGGATATCGTGCATTTCAAAAAAAAGTGATTAAAGAGATTCTCCCAATAGAAACTGGATTTGAAGCAGAAACGGAAATGTTAATAAAGGTAGCATCTAATAATTTTAGAATTGGATTTATTGATATACCCACAATTTATAATGATAATGAGAGTAAGATGAAACCAATGGCTGCAATATTTGGATTTATTAAAGTTTTGTTGAAAAAGTACTAAAACATTTACAACATATTTATTTGAAAAATAATTAAATTAAAAGAATAGAAATCATCAATTAGTAATTAAAAATAGGAACAAAAATGAAGCTTAGATATTTTTCTCATTCTGCGTTTCAAGTAACTACCGATAGTGGAACAGTTATTTTAATTGATCCTTTCTTGGATGGAAATCCTACTTCACCAGTTAAGTCAGATGAAGTGCGTGCTGATTACATTATTTTAACTCACGCTCATGGAGATCATCTTGGTGATACTCAAAAAATTGCCAAAAAGCATAATGCAACAGTTATTGCAGTAAATGAACTTGCTGATTACTCAACTTCCAATGGATTGAAGGCACACAATATGCATATAGGTGGCGGACATAATTTTGATTTTGGTCGAGTGAAATTTACAATTGCTCATCATGGGTCATTATCACCTGATAATCATTTTGGTGGTGAACCTGCTGGAGTTTTAATAACTGCGGATGGTAAAACACTTTACCATGCTGGTGATACTGGAATATTCTTAGATATGAAATTGATTGGTGAAATTGATAGTATTGATTTTGCTCTACTTCCAATTGGGGATAATTTTACAATGGGTGTAGATGATGCGGTAAAAGCTGTAGAGTTTTTGCAAGCAGATGTTTCAATTCCAATGCATTACAATACTTTTCCAGTTATAGAAGCTAGTCCAAATGAATTTAAAATAAAAGTTGAAGCTTTAGGAAAGAAATCAATAGTTTTAGAGTACGGTCAGGAGATAGATTTATAGATAAACTTTGAATTGTCATTCCCGAAAGTTTTAATCGGGAATCTCAGAAACAAGCAGATTCCCACTAAAATCATGTGGGAATGACAGATAATTAGGAGTGCTAATTATTTATCGCAAAAGGAGCCCAACTCCTTTTGTAATATTATTTCAGTTATTCAAGAAGTTGGGCTTCTTAAAACTAATAGGTAATATGCCAATAATTGCAATTGCAAATCAAAAAGGCGGTGTAGGAAAAACCTCAACTGCTATTAATTTATCAGCATCTATTGCTGCTGCTGAATATAAGACACTTCTTGTGGATATTGATCCTCAAGCGAACTCTTCATCTGGTCTTGGAGTTGAAATAAATGAGCCTTCAATTTATGACGTTCTTTTAGGATTAGATAGTGCTGAGAATGCAATCCAATCAACTTATATGCCTTTTTTGGATATTCTTCCTTCAACTATTGATTTAGTAGGTGCCGAAGTAGAATTGGTCTCTGTAGATAATAGGGAATTCCAATTAAGAGAACCTTTAGCCAAATTAAAAGAGAAATATGATTATATCTTCGTTGATTGCCCCCCTTCGTTGGGCTTGCTAACTCTAAATGCATTAACTGCATCAGATTCTGTATTAATTCCAGTTCAGAGTGAGTACTTTGCTTTAGAGGGTTTGGGTCAGTTGTTAAATACTATTAACTTAGTTAGAAAAAATCTAAATCCTAGTTTATATATTGAAGGAGTCCTTCTAACAATGTTTGATAAGCGATTAAGGTTATCGCAACAAGTTAGAGATGAAGTACAAAAATATTTTGGTGAAAAGGTATTTAAGGCTGTAATAAATAGAAATGTTAGAATATCAGAAGCTCCAAGTCATGCAAAACCAGTATTGTTATATGATTCAATCTCTACTGGTGCAAAAAACTATATGGAGTTGGCTTCTGAATTAATAGAGCGAACACAAGAAAAAGATAAGAAAATAGATGAGTAAAATAAAAACTGGCTTAGGCCGTGGACTCGGTGCATTAATCAACCCAAATTTTGAAAAAGGTGTTTTAACAGAAAAGATTACTGTTAATGAAGCTGAAATTAAGCAAGATGATGGAGAGTCTATTGATATATTAGCAAAAATACCTACAAGTAGTATTGTCCCAAATCCTTATCAACCACGTACAAATTTTGAATCAGGTGCATTGGATGAATTGAAAAATTCTATTCTTGAAAATGGACTAATTCAACCAATCACTGTTCGAAGAGCTGATAAACATTTTGAATTAGTCTCTGGTGAGAGAAGGTTGCGCGCATCAAAAGAGATTGGATTAAAGGAAATTCCAGCATATGTAATAAAAGTGGATACCAAAGAGGCAATGCTAGCTCTCTCTTTAATTGAAAATGTTCAACGTGAAGACCTTAACCCCATAGAAATTGCTATTACTTATAGAAAGTTAATGATTGAATGTGACTTATCACAAGAGGAGATTGCAACCAAAGTTGGGAAAGAACGTTCGACAGTTACAAACTCAATGCGTTTATTGAAACTTCCAAATAAAATTCAACAAGCATTAATTCATGCAACTATTTCTGCTGGTCACGCGAGAGCACTTTTAAGCTTGCCTGATGAAAGCTCCCAACTCGCTATCTTTGATAAAATTATTAAAGAAAAACTTTCAGTTAGAAATGTTGAAAAACTAGTAAAGCAAGATGCACCAAAAACTCAGATTAAAAAGGGGAAAACAGATAAAAATTCTCTAGATTATATTTCAAACGCAAATATAGAGAGTACAATTCGTGGAATATTTGGAACAAAAGTAATTTGCAAACAGAAAAAAGATGGTGCTGGAAGTATAACAATTGACTTCTATTCTGATGATGAACTTGAAAGATTATTAGAGCTTTTTGAAAGTATTGAAAATAAATAGTCTTAAAATATTGTTTTTTTTCTTGTTCTTAAGTATCACCGTAAATGGACAAGATACAATGGATTCTACAAGCACAAATGAACAAACTGATTCAGCGTTTATAATGACTAAATCGCCTTGGGGTGCAGTTGGTAGAAGTGCCATTATTCCAGGATGGGGACAGTACTACAATGAGTCATATTGGAAAATACCAGTAGTTTGGGGAGTACTTGGCTGGTTTACTTACCTTTATGTTGAGAACAATAATGGATACAAAGAATACCGAGATTTGTATTCTGAAAGTTTGGATGATGGAAATCCAAATGAGTGGTATAGAGAGATTAGAGAAGACTATAGAGAAGAAAGAGATAAATATGCTTTAGTTCTTGGATTATCCTATCTTCTTAATTTAGTTGATGCATATGTTGATGCTCATCTTTTTGATTTTGATGTGACTGAAAATCCAGTAACTAAACAACCAGAATTGGGAATTAGATTTAGGTTTTAGAGTAAGTAAAATCAACTGAATCAATTTCTATATAAGTAATAATATGAAAAATAAAATAAAATGTGAAAATTGCAATTCAGAAAACGATTTTTATAGTTTTAACTGTGAAAATTGTGGCGCATTATTGCGTGATAAATATCCGAATATTGATTTGTTCACCACTATTTGGCATCTTATTGAAACACCAACAAATGCTCTCAAAAAAGTAATTTATGCAGAACACAAAAATTACTTAACGATTCTTGCATTTTTACTAATTCTTAAATTAATATTCACATCCTTTTTCTTACAATCCCTGTTTATTGAACCAATTGATTATAAAAATTATTTGAGTTTAAATTATGGAATTGGATTTATTTGTTTTATTGCACTAATCTTACTAGTTCCGTTAATAATTAAATCTTTTTTAAAAAATAATTCTGTTTCAACTCGACACAAAGATAATATCGCACTATTTGTCTATTCACAAATACCACTCATTCTTTTCCTTTTCATAATTTTACCAATTGAGTTTGCAATATTTGGGAAATACTGGTTATTCTCTAATCCTTCGCCATTTTTGATTAAAGAGGCAGCAGCTTATGCCTTTAGCTTTATGGAAGTATTAGCTTTTATCTGGTCATTTCTATTATTTGGGATTTCTGTTAAAATTCAATCGAACAGTAAAAAGTTTGCAATTTCCTATACTCTTTTCTACGTGTTTATTCTTTTAGGATTCTTCTTCTTTACTCCATATTTAGTTTGATAAATGAAGAAAACACTCTTAATATTTCTTGATGGTGTTGGAATTGGTGAAGAAGATTCCAAAATAAATCCTTTTGTTCAAAAGCGGTTTAAGTTTTTGGAAGAAATATTTGGTGGAACTCCTACATTAGAGAATCAAGTATTTTCAAAGAACAATAAATACTTATTCCCTGTTGATGCAAATATGGGTGTCGACGGTTTACCACAAAGTGGCACTGGACAAACATCAATATTCTGTGGAGTAAATGCTTCCGAAATTATAGGAAAACATTTTGGACCTTTCCCATATTCAACATTAAAGCCAATTATTGAAAAAGAGAATATATTTAATTCATTTCTTGAAAAAGATTTGAGTGTAAGTTTCGCAAATGCCTTTCCAAAAATATTTTTCGACTACATCAATTCTGGAAGAAAGCGCTTAAATGTAACTACACTTATGGCTTTGTATAGCAAAGTAAAAATGTTTGATGTTGATGATATGATTGCCGGTAGAGGAGTTTCATCCGATTTAACTAATCGAAGATGGAATACAAAACTGAAATATGATATTTCAGTAATCACTCCAGAGGAAGCAGCTAATAGACTACTAAAAATCACCGGTGAGAATGATTTCACTCTTTTTGAATATTTCTTTACAGACCATCTTGGGCATGGTAGAAACAAAGATGAGTTCGAAATACTACTAGATGATTTAGATCGATTTCTGTATGAAATAATTTCAAATATTTCAGATGATACTGCATTGATGATTTGTTCAGATCATGGAAACCTTGAAAACATTGGAGTAAAAGGGCATACTAATAATCCAACCCTTTCAATTACTGCTGGATATAGAGCTTTAGAATTAAAGAATAAAATTAATGATTTGAGTGATATTAAATCTGCAATTTTAAGTTTATAAAACGAAAAGTGACTAAAGTTCAAAGTTTGTAAGTGCCTAAATTTAAAATGAAACAGCTTAATACTTTTTTTGATTTGAAATTCTAGATCACTTAAGGGACTTTGCAACTTATAACTTTATAAAATCAATTGAGAATATAGAATAGAATTCTGATGAAAGATTATCCACTTATAAAATATGTAATCGTATTTGCTGTTGGAATACTTTCCACACAATATTTTAATATTTCATTGCAATCTTGTTTTTGGATATTTCCTACACTTGTCTTATTAATAATTGCTTCACATTTTATAAAACAGAATAAACTATTAACCTCTTTAATGCTAATGGGAATTATGTTTGCCGGTAATTTCTATTTGTCATTAAGTAATTCGAATCCAGTTGTTTATCCATTTGAAAAAACGAAAATATCAAACACAATTATTTTCGGAGAAGTAATAGAAATTAAATTAATTCACTCAGATAAATTTAAAATTATTGTTAAATCCGATTCTGTTTTTGTGAATGATTCAACAAATATTATTACGAATAATTTCCAATGTAATATTTCCTTCACTAGTAAAAAAGGAACTACTCAACTTTATGAAACATTAAAAATTGGAAACAGAATAATAGTATCAGGTACCCTGCGAAAAGGGAGAGGGGAACGCAATCCTGGAGAATTTGACTATTATAAATATTTGCAGTCAAAAGAAATTGCCGGAATTCTTTATGTTAAGAAAACTAGGGATTTTGGAATAATTGATACTTCACTTAATATTTTTAGAAATACAATTTATGAAGCACGAAAATCAGTTGCGGCAAAAATAGAAAAATTGCATAATAGTAGAACAGCCGCACTATTAAAGGGATTGTTACTTGCAGATAGAAGTGAAATAGATTATAGAACAAAAGAAAGTTTTATTAACTCTGGAGTTATTCATGTCCTTGCTGTCTCTGGGCTTCACGTAGGTTTTATTGTATTAATATTTATATTTCTAACTAGCAGAATGTCAATTTATTTAAGGACTATTCTAACAATTATTGGATTAATTGCTTTTTTGTTTTTAACTGGATTGCCTGCATCAGTATTTCGAGCAACTATAATGGTAGTAGTAATGTTGCTAATATATTTATCCAATAGAAAATACAATTCTATTAATGCTCTTGCAATTGCAGCACTTATTTTACTTTTGCTAAATCCAGCAGAAATATTTAACCCTGGATTTCAACTATCATTCTCAGCAGTATTGTCAATTTTAATTGTCTATCCTATTCTAAGCGAAAAAATTACAACTCAAAATAAGATTTATCGCTATTTGCTTATGTTTAGTGCTGTCTCGTTTTCTGCTCAAATTGGAACGCTACCGTTTACGCTAATTTATTTTCATAAACTTTCAATCATTTCTCTTTTTGCAAATTTGATTGTAATTCCTATAATTGGAATTATTGTAGGACTTGGAGTTCTAACGCTATTTATTTCTACTTTCTCAACTCTGTTTAGTCTCTTTTTTGCATCTGCAAATATGTTATTTACAGATGCTTTACTTACAATAGTTGATTTTACTGGTACTCAACAATTTTCATACTTTTATATTCCAAACTTTTCTTTCATTGATGGATTTATATTCTATCTCTTTTTGGTAATTACTATTTATTCAATTAAGAAATTTACAAGTATTTATGCCTTCTCAATTCTATTTCTTCTTGTTGGGGCTAACCTATTTCTTTTTCTTCAATTAGATAACAAAGAACTTCTATCTGATGGAAAGTTTTCAGTCGTGATGATTGATATTGGACAAGGTGATGGAATATTATTAAAATTCCCAAACGGTCAAACTGCTCTTATCGATGCTGGAAACGCTTCGCTCTCATTTGATAATGGTGAGAGAGTAATTGCTCCGTTATTAAGAAGACTCTCCATAAAGCAAATTGATTATGGATTTATCTCTCACGTTGATAGCGACCATTATAAAGGCTTTCTATCATTAATTAAAAATGGATGGATTAAAGAAATTTACAAACCTACTATTGATACTACACTTAAGAAGGATGTTCGATTAGAAAAAGTGATTAATGATAACAATGTAAAGTTGAATTATTATTCAAAATCAAAAATGATGTTTGGAGATTTAGCATTTTATATTTTGAATGATACTACAAATAGTTTTTACCAAAGATTTGATGCAAACAACAAAAGTGGCATATTCAAAATTGTACACGGAAATAATTCCTTCCTATTTGTTGGTGATGCTGAGTATCCAGCTGAGAGAGTATTAATGAATAACTACAGAGTGTTTCTTGATTCCGATATCTTAAAAGTTGGTCATCACGGAAGTAAGTCAAGCTCATCTCAACAATTTATTAATGCAGTTACTCCCAAAATTGGTTTAGTTAGTGCAGGTTTGAATAATAGCTTTGGTCATCCAGTAAAACTAATTATGGATAGGTTTCGAAATAACAATGTAACTCTATATCGCACTGATTTAGAAGGTGCAATAATTCTTCAATCGGATGGTGATTCAGTAAAAAAAATAAATTGGAGAGAATTTTAAGTCTTGTGCCATGTACTGTAAAATAGTACATTGCGAAAAACAATTTGGAAAAATAATGTTACAATTATCAGTAAATAAATTTAGATCAAATTTAAAATCTTTTGTTGATAAAGCAATAAACGACCATACCCCATTACGAATAAATAGAAGAGCAGGACATGATTTTATTGTAATGAGTGCAGAAGATTGGGAAAGAGATAGAGAAACGTTAGAGGTTTTACAAAACAATTCTCTGATGAGGCAAATTAATGAATCCCTCAAAACTCATACTTTGCAAAATGGGTACAAACCAACAATAGAAGAGATGAATGAGATCAATAGTATTTGAAGGGAGCACTTGGAGACAATACGAAGAGTTGAGAAAAGCAGATACTAAACTTCATAAAAACCTATGTAAGATTCTGCAAGAAATGCAAAGAAGCGAACCCAACAAGGGGATTGGAAAGCCTGAAATGCTAAAGCATAATCTTTCAGGTTTATGGTCAAAAAGAATCTCTCGAAAAGATAGATTAATTTATAAATATGATGAAAAATATATTTATATCTTTGCTATCGGTGGGCATTATGATAGTCTTATTTTTAAATAATAAATTGAACGAACAGAATAAATGCAAATAAAGAACAATCTTTCACTAAAACCATTTAACACTTTCAATGTTGAAGCTAAAGCAAAATATTTTGCAGAAGTTAATGACATTAACGAATTGAAAGAACTCTTATGCACAAAAAAATATAGTTCTGAAAATCTATTAATACTTGGTGGTGGAAGCAATATACTATTTACAAAAGATTTTGATGGAATTGTTATAAAACTAAACAGCGCAGAAATTAAGAGAGTCTCTGAAACAAAAGATAGTATTTTTATTCAAGTTGATGCGGGTGTTGAGTGGGATAGTTTGGTGCAATACACAATTGATTATAATATAAGTGGCATCGAAAATTTATCATTAATTCCTGGTAATGTAGGAGCTACTCCAATTCAAAATATTGGTGCTTACGGAGTTGAAGTTAAAGAGTTAATTGAAAGTGTAAATTTTATTTCGTTAGAAAATTTCAATGAAAAAACTTTCTCTAATGAGGAATGTGATTTTGGTTATCGGAATAGTATTTTCAAAAATGTACTTAAAAATAAAATTGTAATTACATCTGTTGTATTTAAATTCTCTAAAGAGAATTATGTGAATTTAGAATATGCTCCACTTAAAAAATATTTTGATGAAAAGAATGAGGCTGAGATTACTTCTAAGGATGTCCGTGAAGCTGTAATTTCAATACGAGAAAGTAAATTACCTAATCCAAAAGAAATTGGTAACGCAGGTAGTTTCTTCAAGAATCCTATTATAACTAAAGAAAAATATGAAAAATTAAAAGTTGAATATCCTGATTTAAACGGTTATCCTGAAAGTTATTCGGATATAAAAATATCAGCCGGTTGGTTAATTGAAAAATGTGGTCTAAAAGGAAAACGCATTGGGGATGTTGGTGTTCATGAAAAACAAGCATTAGTAATAGTTAATTATGGCACTGCAACTGGACTAGAGATAGTTGAGTTTTCAAAAATGATTAAAAATGAAGTTGAAAGTAGATTTAATATAAAAATAATTAATGAAGTTAATATTATATAAAGGAAAAATGGTGTAATATGAGTGAAGAGAATGAAAAACAAGGAATAGGTAAAATTGCAAATGAGTTAGTTCAACCATTTATTGACTTAGCACATACATCAAGAGCTTTGTTTGGACTTAATCTTTCATACGTAATTGAAGGGTTTGTCTATTTTGGAATTGTTGGTTTACTTGCAATATTTTTTAATGAATTTGTTGGACTTGATGATATTGATGCTGGAAGAATGGTTGGTTTTCAAACGGCTGGTATTACAATAGCAATGCTTTTTCTAGGTGCAACTGTCGATTGGATTGGTTTGAGAAAGGCAATGTTAATCTCTCTCATATTCATGTTTGTCGGGCGAATTATTTTTGCAATGTCTCCCCAACTTGGTGGACCAGGACTTTGGGGTGGTTCCCACTTGTTTTCTATGTTAGGAATTATGGGAGTTGTTATTGGTTATGGTATTTATCAACCGGCTGCTTATGCAGGAGTAAAGCAACTTACAACTTCAAAAAATTCAGCAATGGGTTATGCAATGCTATATGCACTAATGAACCTTGGTGGATTTCTTCCAGCACTTATCCAACCACCAATTAGAAAATCATTTGGCATTGATGGTGTGTTTTGGTTCTACTCTGCTTTAACAATTGTTGGTTTTGCAGCAGTTGCAATTCTGATGTCAAAAAGAGCAATAACTGCTGCAACAAAAGAGGCTAAAGAATCTGAGACTGAAAAAGTTGAGGAAGATGATAATATAATGGCTGATATGTCAGCAAAAGAAAAAATAAAATACTATATGAAGAATTTTCCAATTCGTGATTTACGTTTTATGTATTTTATTTTCATTTTAATTCCAGTTCAAACTCTTTTTGCTCATAACTGGCTTACACTGCCACTATATACAAGCCGTGCATTTGATGGATTTGTAAGTGAAAATTTTGATTTCTTTGTAAATCTTAATCCATTACTTATTTTTATTCTTACTCCAATTGTTACAGCATTAACACTTAAAAAAGATACATACAAGATGATGATTATTGGAACATTTGTAATGGCATCTCCAACATTTATACTTGCACTTGGGCCAAATATAAACACACTTATGGCTTATCTAGTAATTATGACAGTTGGTGAAGCAATGTGGCAACCAAGATTTTTACAATGGGTTGCAGAAATTGCCCCTAAAAATATGACTGGTATATATATGGGAATTGGGCAGTTTCCTTGGTTCCTAACAAAAGTTGTTACATCAATTTATTCAGGATGGTTCTTAATGAACTATTGTCCAGAAGATACATTACCAGCAAATATGAATACTGAAATGATGTGGGTAATTTATGGATTTATTGCAATTATTACTCCAATTGGATTAATCTTGGCAAAAAATTGGATGCAAAAAGGATTTAAAACAAAACACGAAGGTTAATAATAGAATTTATTAGTAGATGGGTCTGCCTATCTACTACATTATGAGTTAACATAAATAAGAAATCAATATATGAAAGAATACAAATGAAAGATCAGAAAGTTAAAATAGTTGTACTTGTGGGAAGTATATCAAAGAATAGTACTACAAGAAAATCTGTAAGATTAGCCATTGATGAAGTAGAGAAGAATGATAATTATACAGTTGAAATAATTGATCCTAGAGATTTTAATTTACCAATTCCAGGTTCAGGAATTATGAATGAAGATAGAAAAAAACTACAAAAAATTGTTGGAGAAGCTGATGGAGCTATTCTAGCAACTCCAGAATATAATGGAAGTTTTAGTAGCATTATTAAAATGGTAATTGAAAACCTTGGATATCCTTCAGAACTTTCTGGAAAACCAACTTCTTTACTTGGGGTTGCCTCGGGTGATATGGGGGCCATTAAATCAATTGAAGCTCTCCGCGGAGTTTGTGCTCATATCGGAGCAATTGTCTTGCCTGGTGCTACTTCGATTGCAAATGTTTCTGATAAATTTGATGAAGACGACAATTGTGTTGATGAAAAAACTGAGAGAAGAATTAGAAGAGTAGGGAGTGATTTAGTAAAATATATATCAGATTATAATTCGTGATAAGTAAAAAAACAAATAATAAATTGCAAAATAATGAATTTGTCAATTCGAGCGAATGCGAGAATTCTCTTACTATTCATAAGATTTCTCACCCGAAGAAATGGGTTCGTAATGACATAAATTAGGAAAAAGATTTTGTAAAAGGTAGAATGTTTGAATTTTGTAATCTGTAATCTGTAATCTGTAATCTGTAATCTGTAATTTAGTTTTTTAAAGCGTGTATCTATTTTTACATATTATTTATTGCAATTTTTAATTATATAGGAGTTGCTTAAAAAATGGAGTTTTATATATGCAGTTATTTACAAATAAAATGAAATATTTTCTTCTTTTAGTTTTATTTACTGGGTCAGTTTTATCCCAAACCGTTGGTGATGCTGTTCGTTTATCACAACCTGGACTTTATACAAATGCTAGAGCAATGGCGTTAGGTAATGCTTATTCCGTAATTGGAAATGATTATTCTGCAGTACTATTTAATCCAGCAACACTTGGTTTAACTGAAGGTACTGAATTTAGTGGATCAATCAATTACGATTTTTATGCAAATACTTCCAATTTTATTGGTAATGAATCTAAATATGTAAATAATACTACCACCTTTTCACAATTTGGAATAGTAGTTCAACTAAGGGCTGATACTTTAAATAGATTCGCATTAGCAATTGGTTATACTCACACAAAAGATTTTAACAGAGCTAGAGAATTTAGTGGTTACAATTCAGACAATTCATTAATTGAAGATTATACTGCCAATGATGTAGACATTTCTCGTCAACTTGGATTAAGCTATCCAATAAATGACCGCACAACAAATAACTATTTACATGATGGAACTATTTTTAATGGTAATCTTGAACAAAGTGGTTTTGATCTTGAAAGTGGTGGTCTTAATGTTTGGTCCTTCGGTTTGTCATATGAATTTGCAAATAATATTTTTCTTGGTGCAAGTGCAAACTACTCAGTTGGTAGTTATCTAGGTGATAGTGAGTTTTATGAAACAGACATCAATAATGTATACACTCTGCAATCGGATCCTTCTGATATAAACACTATTGGATTTACAGAATTAAAGAAACGAGAAACGAGAGAGTGGGCAATAAATGGTTATGATTTCCGAATAGGAATTCTCTACAAACTCTGGAATTTTATAGGAATTGGAGTTTCGTTTAAAACACCTACCCATTATAATATTATTGAAAATTACTCTTATTCAGTAGAGAGTAATTTTGCTGAGGGTTATACAAGAAACTATGATAAAGAGGTACTGGAGAAAAATTACAAAATATCTACTCCATTTGAATTAACTGTTGGAGCAATGGTAAATCTTTGGATAATTACAGCCGCAGTTGAGGGTACTTATACAGACTATAGCCAGATTGAGTATGAAGGTGGGTTAGATTATAAAGACCAAGCTGTTGTTAATAAATATTTAACAACAAATTTTGACCCGCTTTTTAGGTTAAATGGTGGTACAGAGTTTAGACTTCCATTTACCGGACTTTCAGCACGTGTAGGAGCTATGTTAATAATGACTCCAAGTCACACAGACCAAAGAAAGGAAGATGGTAAAATAGATTTCAGTTATGATAAGAAATATCTTAATGCTGGTATTGGTTTCCGCTCAGGTGAAAATTTAGAATTTGATCTATCTTACACTTATGGATGGTGGACTGTAGTTAATGAAAACTATGGTGAAAGTTTATCGACTGTTACTAATGACATTAATATTCATAATGTAATTTTCACTACCTCATTCAGATTATAAAAAAGCTAATAGTATCTAGTTTTAATTAGCCCATTTTAACTGTATATTTACGAATATTTTAAAATATCAATAGTGTAATTATGAATAGAATACTGAAGCTATTATTAGTCTTAACAATCACCTCAACTTTTATTATTGCTCAGGGTAGTGCAGGTACTGATGCAAAATTTGAATACAGATCGCTCATTGATATGCAAACCGCTGGAATTCTTGAAAAAGGCTATGTTGGAGTTGGTATTGATGTAATGCCAAAAGGTGTTGTTATTACTCAAATAGAAGTAGGTGTGTTCAATAATTTTAGTTTTGGTATTTCGTACGGTGGTGTAAATATTATTGGATATGGAACAATTGATTTTTATCCACTTCCTGGGGTATATGCTAAAGGGCGTATTTTTGATGAAGCTGAAATGATGCCTGCTATTGCTATTGGATTTGACTCTCAGGGAAAAGGGGAGTACTATTCTGATTTGAATCGCTATCAAATTAAATCTCCTGGTTTCTTTCTAACCTCTTCGAAAAATTTTGAACTCCTTGGATATTTTTCAATTCATGCGATGCTTAATTATACGCTTGAGAGAGATGATAATGATAAGGATGCCAACTTTGTAATAGGTGTTGAAAAAACAGTTGGTGGAAAAGTTTCTCTATACGCTGAATATGATTTTGCATTGAATGACAATAATCCTCTTTCACTTGGTGATGGAAAAGGCTATTTAAATTTTGGTGCTCGTTGGTCAATAGCTGAAGGATTTACAGTTGGTCTAGATTTGAGAGATATTTTAAGTAATCAAAAAATTAATACTTTTAGTGCAGATAGAGCTTTGTTTGTTGAGTATATTGCCCCAATTTTTTAATATGTAGATGTGTGGAAAGTTATGGTAGCAACAATAAAAGAAATTGTATATGTGGTAACTCAATTACCTAAAGATCTACTAAGCAAATTTCGGGATTGGTTTTATAAATTTGATTCTGATGCTTGGGATAG
>CBDUTO010000042.1:0-32426 GCA_965370315.1 uncultured Melioribacteraceae bacterium | reverse complement strand
CTACATTTACTCACTAATTGGTTAAGCAATATACTGCCCAGTCCTTTTCCTTGATACTCAGGATGAATTATCAAATCTACAATTAAGGCATGGTGTACGCCATCAGCTATCACTCTCCCAAAACCAACTAATTCATCCAAGTCGTATAAAGAGCCTATATACCAACTATTTTTAATGGCCATTTCTAAGTCCTCAATTGAAAAATTATACTCTTCATTCCATCCGGTCGTTTGGAATAAATTCCAATAATCATGAGAATTAGGTAAAGTATTCTTGAATATGATAGTGTTATTTATCTTATTAGTCATAGTGTATTGTTTGTTGTTATTTGTAATTGTTTTTGATCTTTTGTCCTTAATTAAAGTTTTTATGAAACTCTTCTTTTGTTAATAAATATCTATTCACAGATTGATGAAAATTTATCCATCCGGGTGTCGTTTTATATTCTTTTACAAATTTAAATCCAACTTTTCTTAGAATTTTATTAGGTCCTGGATTTAGTGAATAAGGCTCACAAATTAATAGATCCAGTTTGAAATTTTTGAAGTAGAAAGGAATTGTTTGCTTTAGTAACTCAAATCCTAAACCGTGTTTACGGCTATGCTCTTTCCATAAATGCAAATGCATATTTGCCGTTTTTCCGAAATCGATATTATGAATATTTGAATGTCCAGTGGGCTGGTTGTCTATCAGCCAAATTAGATAATAGATTTTTTTTTGTTCATTAGGTTTCTCAAATTCTCTATTTAGCTTTTTAATCCATTCAGTTCTATCCGGTAATTTTCTTTTATCTGCACCCATTGCCTTAAGGAATTCGGAGTCAGCAGTGATAAAATAATCAACTATTAATTGTATATCGCTCTTTTTCATTTCCCGAACTGATAGATTCATTTTATTTATTTTTTATGCCACACAATATTCCAATACATGCATTACTTACATTGGCACTATATGTTATACTCAATTGTTTATGGTTCTAAAATAATTAAGTTTGTATGAATTAACAATACATGTTAAAGATTATGCCTTTGGATATGTTAACATACACTTCATATCCAGATGATGCAGAATAGGTAATAGGTGGTTAGGAAATTATCCAATAGGAATGAATATTTCACTTTCAGATTTTTCATTATATGGTCCTAAACATTTTTCTCCGTAATACTCAAAGTTAAAAGGCTTATTTAATTTATAATCAGTACTTGGTAAGAACTGATTGTAAATATATTTATATGTATAACCTACTTTGTTTGCCAGTCCTTTATGGATAAATCGTAAGAATTTCCCTGCTGGTATTATTTTTAAAACAAATAATGGATTTATATCTTCTACCTTTGATACTTCAACGCCTGTAAAAAAATACATTCCGTCCAAATCCTGATTATCCGACCAATATTGAACCTGATAGAGTCTTTGCGGTTTAATCACATTCTTTATTGTATGAACTTCATTTAAAAACAATGTCCACTCTCTTGATAAATCATCTATTTTTGTACCATTTTTAATAAAAAATGAAGTTCCAACAAGCTGTTTCTCTTCACACTCCAATAATTGAGGTGGTTCATTTCGAAGCTTATCTGATTGGTAAATGTAATCGGAAGTAATAGGTCCTACCAATGTTAAAGTTTCTACAGAAAAACCCTTTCTTAATTCTGCTGGATTTATATTAAATTGTTTTCTGAATGCCCGTGAAAATGATTCTGGACTTCCAAATTGATAATCATACGCAATTTCAATTATTTTTTTATTTGTGTTCCGAAGCTCATATACGGCTTCGCTTAATCTTCTTTGTTGAATATAGCTTTTGGGTGAATATTCGGTTATACTTTGAAAAAGGCGGATAAAATGATAGAGAGAATAACAAACCTCTTTTGAAACCTCAATTACATTTATATCCTTCTTTAAGTTGGATTCAATATATTTTATCGATTCTAGTATTACTTCTTTATTTGTCATTCTTCTATCCTACAACCTAAATTTTATCAAACTTTTTTTACTGAAATTACAATTTAAAAAATTTCAACATCTCCTATTGATCTAATATTATTCCCATCGTAGAACAAAGCTGAGCCGTCGGGTAATGCATAGACTGTTTCCTTTTTTACATATTGTTTTATTTCATTTTGTTCCTTCCTATAACGCTGAAAATGAGGAAGAATTTCACTTGGAAAGAAATTAAATCCCAAGGTGTTCTCATTATTCCAACTTGGATAAAAGTTATGAATTAATGAGAACTTTTTTGAGAATACACAGGTACTTCCACTTGTAGTTACAATCAATTTATTAACAGATAATAGAAATTCATTCAAAAGAGATTTATCAAGAAGATTTTTTATCGTAGTGGGGTTGCCACCATGCATCATAATAACACCATAACTTAATAAATTAGATTGAAATGAAGTTTAGGCAATATTTATAAAATCAATATTACTAAAGGAATACGACTCTAGTTTCTTTGTGCTATTGCTATATCCCACATAAAGATTTTTTTTGTCACCAAAATTATGAATTTCTTGAGCAATTGGCTCATTCTCAGCCATCGGGAAATTACTCGTTAATAATAAGTTCATAAACTTTCACTGGTACCTAAAAATTAAATTCATTTTGCCAATCAAAAGTGCCAGACTCTTCATACCATTTTGGCCAGTGCTCGCACCAATTCGGAACTTTACAGTCTTTAATTCTTTCAAAATAATGATACGGTTTAATATCCAAAACGTCGGTTCCATTTTCTGCATCAATATATGGGGTGTATATTTTTCCTGCTTCCATATCAATTTTTATTACTTGTATCGTTGTAATAAGAATAGGATTTGGACGTATTTGAGAACGTGTTGCAAAAACTCCTAATTGGTCAGGACCTTTTTTATAAGGTTTTTCAATCACCAGAGATTCTCTATTCTTGGGTGTATCGTATAAATGCCCCCACCAAACCACTTGTAGATATTTAAATCCATCAATATTTTTAAGTCCAGAAATAAACTCTTTTTCAAGTTGTATCGAAAAAACACCGCTTTCAGCCTTTACTGTACCTATCTTATTAATCTTATAAGTATTTTCCATTTTTAAATCCTTTTAATTCTAAAATATCAATTCATTTATGCTATCGATAACATGAACAAAAATAGAAATCATATAATAATCTATCTTGATAATTATTGCTAATCTGATTTATGAAATTGATTTAAATTGCTATAATTCATTGTCATTTCAAAATATGCATGCGTTGTCAAAAAAAAAGTGTTTGGTAGTAAAGCAAAGCTTGCAGAAAGGTGCTGAGAAACTTATGCTTTTGGCGTTGGGGTTTCTTAATATTTAGGACTCTTTTTTACTCATCAATTTAGCAGAATATTTATTTCTTGGTGGCTTGTCCACAACTTCCTAATAAACACGGATTGTATAAATTGGGGCTATTTTTATACTTAGTTGTTTCTACTCGAAAAATAATTAAGTCTGTATGAATTAACAATAGAGATTAAAAATTATGGATTTAGATATGGTAATGTACGCGGCACTTTTAGATGATACAGAGTAGGGAAGGGATGGAACAATTGCTTAAATAATTAGTGACAATAATGTGATTGTTAAAAAAAGGAAACAGAAAACTGAACCTATTGATAACAATTAAAATTTAATAAAAAACCCCCAAGAAAATTTTCCTTGGGGGTTTGGGTCATAAAATCTATTTTGCTATTCACTAATCAAAGTAATTTCTCCTGGTATCCATGTTTTTTCAATCCAAGGTTTTAAAGGTCCATATACACGGAGTATCACAAACCAACTTTTCCCTGGAATAGTTTGCAACCAATTATTTTCAAAACCGACAGGAGCATTTGGCGATAAAAACAAATCGAAAGAACCATCTTCGTTTTGCTTAAATCCTTCTGTTTGGCTACCGACTGTTGGAAACTGTTGATCGGTTTGAAGTAATGAGCGAGTTTGAGAATCGTAAATGGTAAGTGCCCAGAAATCATTAACGGGTACATTTGCTGGAATGTGAAGTTTGTATTCTTTTCTTCCATCAAAGCGGTTTTTATCAGCATCTAAAAATGCAATGGCATAATCGGAGCCAGCTCCTTCAAAAGTAACAGCCATGGCAGGAGTTACCGCAGTATAAGGATAATGGAACATAACTCTTGCATCTGAATTCATGCCTCCGGTTTCGTTTGAAAAGAAAACGTTTTTTTTAGTAAAAGCCATTATCCATGAGCTTTCAGTATCGGGATAAATTTCAACACCAGACATATTCATATCAGTACGTGGGTACCATACAATTGAACGTGCAGCAGCGTTTCCTATAGCAACGGCTTCGGTAAGTATCTTTTTCATTCTTTCATCTGGAGCAAAAGTCTTTCCTTTTTCAATACCTATTGATGCGAAAAGTCCTCTTGTTTCCACGTCAAGCATATCAACATGCTCCTCGTTTATCCAGTCTGCTAAATGCTCATAAAAAGAAAAGTCATTGGTGTGCACGGTGTTAAAGTCTCGGCCTGAAATATCTACTAATTCCGTCTTTTGAGCTTTACCTTTCTCAGATAGCGGATACACCTTTAAATTATCTTCAACCATTTTAACTACAGATTCAAGACCATTTGCTATGGATGTACGCATAAATACAAATATTTTATTAGTTGGCGACTTAACTACAAAATATCCTTTGGGTATTTTTCCCTCATACCCTGGAGGCAATATAAGATACTTTCCGCCTTTACCTTTGTCTTCACCAAATGGTCCAATATCAGCAACATAACGGAACCACGCATCGTTAAAAGCACCCAACATTCCTGGAGGAGTTTCCATAACCATAGGGCCATTCTTTTTTACATCTAAATACGGAGTAATATAAATGGTAGAGGTGTTTGCTGTTAAGAATAAGGATTTTGAATCCAACAGCTCTTTTGTTATTCCTACTTTATTATATTGATATACACCAGCTTCTTTTAAACCTAGAATTAACCCTCTTACCGAAGCACCGGGCATTCCTTTTAAGAATGCATCAACACCACGCATTCTGTCTAAATAGTCGTACACATTTTCTGCTGTTTTTTTTGAAGGGACACCATCAAAAAACTCCAATGCTCCAATACTCGTTTCCACTTTGTCAGGTGTTTTAATCCCTGCTGGAATATCTGTGGTTTGTTTGAATGTTTGTACAACTACCTTGTTACTATTATTATCAGTACAAAAGGTGAAAGTTACCATTACTAAAATGGCAATAAATATTAGATTTATTTTCATGACTTATTATTTCCTCTGTTTTTTTTATAAAACTCTAGCTTCTTAATTAAAAATACTTGTAGGAAGAAGTATTTGTGCTTGCATTCGCCATTGCCATTCAGGGCCAAAGTCCGGTCGTACCACATTGTAATAAAGTTGTGTCTGCAAGTTTAAGGGGAGCTTTCTTCCAAGCATTATCAGTTTTCCTCCACCACCTCCCAAAGGAACTATCCATCTATCCTCAGAATCAACAGTCCAGTCAGCAGTAATAATTGGTGCACTATTTACGTACCAGCCGTCTCCAAGTTGATATACAATAAATAAATTTAAAAGCATATGATTTACATCACCACGATCTGAGTTACCGGCAAACGACCACGCATTATTAATTAACGCTCCAACTGTCCAATCACCAGGTTGAGCAATTAATATAAGTGACGGTCCGGCACTCCATTTTTGGCTACCTCGAATACTACCACCAGTAGGTAATTCAATAACAGGACCAAAACCCCACATCAATCCTTTGCTTTCAGGAACATAAAATCCTGTTAATACAATATCTCCCAATCCCGTTGATTCCATTCCGCTCTCTTGCGAAAAATCAGGAATAGATACAATAGGCATAATAGTTCTTGTGATGAATTTACCGTTGAGTAGAGGAATTACAGGTTGAATATTTAGTACATTCAAATTGCGTTTATGTTGGCCGTAATTCATATTCAGGTTATTCTGAAAAGGAAAACTCATTAAATCAGCTAATGGGTTTGCTGCTGCTTTAGATAGATCCTCAGTAGATTTTTGTGCAATAAGCAAAGTAGCTGAGACAAAAAACAGTAAAATCAGTGTGGATATTTTAATAATTGTTTTCATTTTATTTTCCTTAACATTATTCTTTAACAAGTGGTGGATTAACCCACTCACCTTCAAGTGCTTCTTTTTTAGGGCCATAAAGTCTCATCACAGCATAAAAAGATCCATCGGGAGCTGGTAACCAGTTTGACTCCAGTTTTTTACCGGGTGACTCTTTTTGCACATAAATGGTTAACGAACCATCCTCGTTCATAACAAAATCATCCATCATTGGAGAATTAAGTAGATACCTGTTTAAAGGGTTGTCTATAAGCAGTTGTGTTTTTCCATCATACATTGTAAGAGACCAGAATGCTGTTACCGGAGGAAATTCATCTTTTTTTAATGTCAATGTATATTTATTTTGTGAAGCGTTCAATGGAATACCCACCGCATCTGCCATATATGTAGGATAGATAGCTTCCTTCCCTGAGTTTCCATATAAACCCCTAAATGCAGCAACTGCACGAAGGATAAATAGGTTATCTAGCTTATAATTTTCTTTCGCACTTTTATTTAAAAAGGCTCTTGTACCGAATATCTTTGCACTCACTAATGGATCACTTGTATATTTTTTTACAAATTCTTCCATCGCTGCAAAACCTTCTTGTACGCCTTCTGCTAAAGCCTTTTGAATCTCTGGGGAGAATTTTTTAATATCAAATTTACCTTTATCACCCAATCCAATCATCGCAAATCTTTTCATAAGCTCTTGCTCCTCTTGAGGAGTTTTAACAAGGCTCATCATAAAATTCAAATAATTAAAGAACTGAGTATCAAACTCTGCTCCCTCATTCCACTGAGGAAAATCAATAGCTGCAGCTGCTGATGGAGCTTTCGTTCCAAGATAAGTACTCAATGGCTCAACACCGTAACCATTTTGAATGTTTTTAACATTATCTATATCACTTGGATTAAATAGTTGCGTACGATGTATGCTAAATAAAAATTGTGTTTCACAAGGAATAATTTTTGTAATGCCCTTTGGTATTTCTCCATTCCAATCAGGTCCAGCGAGTAGATAATTGCCAGGAACATTTCCAGTTGCTACCGTACTGATGTAGGCGAAATTATGCGTATAGAGGTCAATGAGTTGCACTTCATAAAACCTCTCTTTTTCTATCTCTGGGATTGTGAATACAATCGGTTCAGCTCTCATATCTACCCACGACATACAGTAAGGTGTATCTGAATTTGGAGTAACAACAGCTTTGTCTTCAGGAGTAAATACTCTCGCAACACATCCTAAATTGTTGAATTCTCCTTTATATTCTGGTGATTTTTTATCGACGGCATAGCTGTACATTGTTTTATAGTTGAGCACCATAGGAAAGCCGTAAATATAAGCCTCTTTGGCAATTTGTTTTGCTTCATCTGGTGTTAACTCAGGTGCTTTTTGATTACAAGCAGAAAAGGCAAAAATGCCTATTGCTAATACTACTAAAAATTTAATTTTCATTGTTATTTCCCATTATTAATTAGATGATTAATTCTTTATTATAGGTGAATTTATTGATGAACCCTTTAATACTTATCCTTTTATTGTTTTATAAAAGTTAAGAATGATAATAGATACCATTTGCATTAGTATTTTAATTTATCAACATAAAATATAATAAATAGAAAAGAGTTTTGTATAGACATGAGTGTCGAAAGAAGATTGGGATTTAGTTTCTTACTAATTGTTTCTTTTTATTAAAGGAATTACTGAATCCATAATTTCGTAAGATAATTCACTTAACGAATCAACCGTAAAATTTTCAAAGTTTATTCTGGAATACCAAGTATCAGTAAGGGTAAACCAAAGCGATTTACCAGCCACAAGAGGTAAATCAATTTTTAAAAATGCCATAAATTTTGGAACTATTAAATCGGCGGATAGAGCTATAGTTTCCTTATAAGCCTCATTAAATTCCAGTTGCTCTCTATTTTTAAATAATTGTTTTGTGAACTGTACACCTATTTTATATTCACACATAATTTCAAACAAATCAGGTATATAGAAATGAAGTCTATTTTCTAATTCAGTGTTGAAAATATCTGTGGTCGTTTTAAAATGGAATTCAATTATTTTTTCAATAAGCTCTTGCTTATTTTCAAAATAATAATAAAAATTTGTGCGGGGTAGTCCGCACTTCTTTGCTAATGCCATAATTGAAAGGTTTTTAGGTCCTTCTTCAGCAAAAAAGAGGTAAGCAGCTTCAATCCATCTACTGTATGATTCAGAGTTTTTCATAAATCAAAAATAGTCTTTTAAGTCTTAATTGACAAAACTAGCGTAAAAACATTTGTAAACGGTTGTCTTGTGGCTTTGTGATAAATTAAAGCCTATGAAAAAAACATTTATTTTGGAAGTAAAATTTTTAAGAAAAAAGGTTTAGGGAGAATAAGCAACAATACAGATGTAATGTTTGTGTAGTTAATAGGTGTGCCAATTGGCTCTAACATTTTCAATAAACGCATTGCGTGTATTGCCGGTTATATGTTATCCTCAATTATTTATGGTTCATAAATAATTAAGTATGTATATACAAGAAGTAGAGTTCTCCAGAAATTAAAAAAACTAATAAATTGCATCAACTTTCTATAAAGGTTTTCAACACATAAATATTAAAATTAGTTCGTATTTTGAGCATAAGAAATTGAAAATTCTGGCTAAGGAGAAAAATGAATTTAGATATATTGATATTTGCAGCACATCCAGACGATGCAGAGCTTGGAATGGGTGGAACAATTTCCAAATTAGTTTTGGAAGGGAAGTCAGTTGGGATTATTGATTTTACAGAAGCAGAACTTAGTAGTAACGGATCGGTTGAAAGTAGAAGATTAGAGACTGAGGAAGCATCCAAAGTATTAAGCGTTTCGATACGTGAAAATCTTAAAGTAGCTGATGGTAGCGTTAGAGTTGAAGCTAAGATAAAGACTGAGGTTATTAAATTGTTGCGTAATTACAAACCCCGTATTGTGTTTGCGCCATATTTTAATGACAGGCACCCAGATCATATTGGAGCAAGTAAAATTGTAAAAGAGGCAGTTTTCTTTTCTGGATTAGTAAAGATTAAAACAGAACTGGATGGAGAGGATCAGCAAATACACCGTCCAGATAAATTGTATTATTATATGCAGACTTACGAATTTACTCCATCTTTTGTAGTGAATATTTCTGAGCATTTTGAAATTAAAATGAAATCTCTGAGAGCCTATAAATCGCAGTTCATTAATCCAAATGAAGAAGGGAAGTTTACTTTTATTAGTGATCCCAAATTTGTTAAAATGCTTGAAGCAAGAGCAAGACATTATGGATTTCAAATTAGAAAGGAATACGGAGAACCATTCTTTTCTGAGGAAGCAATTGAATTAGAAAATATATGAGGGTAAAATGGAAAGAGCTATCAAACCAAAACTAGAAAGTACTGTTAGGCTTGAGCAATTATATCAATATTTAAATTACGAAGTAAGATCGTCTGTTATTATTCTTCTTGGTTACTTTTTCTTTTTTCTAATTATTGGAGCGTTAATATTAGCTGCAGTAGTATTCACACCATATTTATTATATATTCTTAAAAAAGAAGAGAAAAAAGGTTGGTTGATAGCATTTCTTGTGTCAATTGTTATCCCTCTAATGTTGCTATTAGTTTTTGCAACGCAGTATTTCTTTCTTATACTAATTCCGTTTTACTTCTATTGTTATATTTTAAGAATGGTAGTAAAGGAATGGATAACGGAAATGAGGGCAAGAAATGATCTGGTTTTACAAAAAATTAAAAAGGAAAATAAAGGGACTGAGTTAGAAGACTGGGTTGTAATGAGATAAGAATGGAATTGTAATTCTTGTCATTCCCGAATGTTTTAATCGGGGATTTTTTAGATGTAATGAGATTCCCGCTAAAGGCTTGCGGGAATGACACTACAAAAATGGTTGTGAAATGGTGTTGGGTGATGTGTTTATTCTACTATTCCATTACCATTATCTTTCTCTTCTGCTTTTCTGCCAGCATAATAAGCAACGATAAATCCAAGTCCACTACCAACAAAGATTAAGAAAGGAATCCATTCTTCAACACCAGTAAAGACATGTATTAGCAATCCAATACCTAAGCCCAAACCGAAGAAAAGAATAATTATTCCAGCTTTTAATAAAGCGTAAGGGTATTCTCTCTTTTTGAAAATTTCTTTAATAAATTCAATATCTAGTCCACGTTCTATAACCATCTGTTTTTCACGCGATCTGAAATAGATAAATGTAACCAAAACAACACCCATTACTAAAAACATTATTATAGGTATTAAAAATTCCATTTTATTTCTCCATTATTTATGATTAAAATCAATTTGTTTTTATCTTCTAGTGTTAAGACAAAAGTGTTAATTAAAAGGTTACATCAAATTGATAATTTCTAATTTAGAATTGACAATTACTTTCATGTAACCTTTTATATTAAATGTAGTCAAAAGAGTAAATGATTTATCATAGTTTAAATAATGAATGGAGAGTGAAAGTAGGATCAAGAAAATATCACGTTTTGAATCTCAAATCTTGTGTCTAATAATCTCACATCTAAATAAATGAAAAACCTAACAGAACAAGAAATAATTGAATCAGTTAAAAAAGGAAATCACGGTGATTTTGCTCTACTCATTGAAATGTATAAAGACCGTGCATTTACTTTGCTAAAAAAGATGCTTAAGAATGAGATGGATGCTGAAGAAGCATTGCAAGACTCGTTCATGAAGGTTTTTAATTCTCTTTCCAATTTTAAAGGGGATTCTAAATTTTCCACCTGGTTCTATAAAATTGTTTATAATACTGCACTAACAATCATTTCAAGTAAAAAGAGAAAGATTATAATGGAGATGAGTTCTGTAGATGAACATTTTGATTTAGGGGATGAGGATAACGAAATATATTCGAAGGCTGAAGATCATTCTCAGTATATTTTACAAATTGTTGATAAATTGCCAGTACGGAATGCATTAGTAATTATTCTATTTTATATAGATGGATTATCATTAAATGAAATTAGCAATGTGTTGGGAATTTCAATTGTGAATGCAAAAGTTTTGCTGCACCGCTCTCGAAATGCACTTAGAGAATTGGTGCTTAAGCATAATTACCAAGAGGTTTTATTATGAAAGAAATAACAGATGAAATATTAAACAAACTAATTGATAATGAATTAAATAGTTCTGAAATTGATGTGTTACATGTTTTGATTAAAAATGATGAGAAGCTTTTGAGCAAAGTTAAAGCTCACCAAATGGTTGATAATGTATTAAAGAAATTAGAAATTGAAGATGCACCTCAAAATGCAACTGAGTTAATTATGGGGAAGATTTCTCAATCGATTTTAGCAAAAGAAAAAAAGAATGGATTCTTTAAATTTATTATATCTGCATTTGCTATAACAATACTTTTGGTAGTCGGATTTGTTCTATTTGCAAAGCCAAGTGGGGATAGTGTTGCTAAATCGTATTTCAATTCTTTTAAAGATAGGTTGGGTGAGAATATTTCTAACCTATCAATTCCAGTAAGCAGTGATTTGCTATTAGTAATTGCATCCACTTTAACAGTAATAATTTTGATTTCGGGATATTTTGTTTTTGAAGAGCATAAATCATTTAAGCAAAAATTGGATAGCATTTTATAAGTGTATATCACTAAGTTTCTAAATATATAAAAAATGGATTGTTAAATAGAACATGTTTTTTGTGAAAAATCTGGTTGTTCGTAAAAGATTTCTCACGTTCGTTCGAAATGACATTCCTCCTTTAATAGGTCAATAAATCTTTCCGAATTTCATTTCACTACCTCAAATAATATCTTTATATTTGCACTCTTATATAATCGGGTTATCTGTTATAATTCCAAAATTATTCGTGAAACTTTTATTATAATCGATTGTAAAAGCAAAGTTGTATTTAGAAATCTTGAACATAAATTAAGGGGAATCGAAATTGGAGATTACCGAGTTAAATGAAAAAATAAAACAGGAAAGTCAATTTGTAGATGACTTATTTAGTGAAATAGGTAAAGTAATTATTGGTCAAAAGCAGATGATTCAACGTCTCATAATTGGTCTTCTCGGAAACGGACATGTGTTATTGGAAGGTCTTCCTGGTCTTGCAAAAACTTTAGCCATTACTTCTCTTGCCTCATCGATGGATGCAAAATTTCAAAGAATACAATTTACACCAGATTTGCTTCCAGCCGATTTGCTTGGAACAATGATATACAACCAAAAGGAAGGGGATTTCACAATTAAGAAAGGACCTATCTTTGCAAATTTTATTCTTGCAGATGAGATAAACCGTGCACCAGCAAAGGTTCAATCAGCTTTGTTGGAAGCTATGCAGGAGCGCCAAGTAACAATTGGACATGAAACATATAAACTGGATGAACCATTTTTAGTGCTCGCAACACAAAATCCAATTGAGCAAGAAGGAACATATCCACTACCGGAAGCACAAGTTGATAGGTTTATGCTTAAAGTTAAAATAACATATCCTACTCGTGAAGAAGAGCAGGCAATAATGAAGCTAAATGTTGGCGGAAGTTTTCCTAAAATAAATAAAGTGATTTCACCAGCTGATATATTGAAAGGACGTAAACTGATCCAAGATATTTATGTTGATGAAAAAATTGAGCAATACATTTTAGATATAGTTTTTGCTACTCGTAATCCAGCAGATTTTGGATTAAATGATTTAACTGATTTAATTAGTTACGGTGGTTCTCCACGTGCGACTATAAATCTTGCATTGGCTGCAAGAGCTAACGCCTTTATTAAACGTCGTGGATATGTAATTCCAGAAGATGTGCGTGAAATATGTATGGACGTTTTAAGACACAGAGTTGCAGTGACATACGAAGCAGAAGCTGAAGATATTACATCAGAAAGTATTATTCAAAGAATATTAAATACTGTTGAAGTTCCTTAAAAACTAGCACGCTGATTTAACAGATAAGAACGGATAAAGAGAAAAATATTAATTGTTCTAATCTTTTCAATTGAGTGTTATTCATTCTAGAAAATTGTTGGCTGACTTAAATTTTAAGACTGGGAGTAAAGATAGAAATCTTAGAAAAGAGTTAACTGGAAAGATCATTAAAGCATTTTACAATGTGTATAATATTTTAGGATATGGTTTTTTAGAAAAGGTTTATGAAAGAGCTATGGTTATTGAACTTAGCAAGTTCAATCTAAAATGCGAAAGACAAAAACCAATAACTGTTTTGTATGCTGAAGAAGAGGTCGGAGAATATTTTGCAGATATTCTTGTTGAGAAAAGAATTATTATTGAATTGAAAGCAGTAGAGAACTTAATTTAAAAACATGAAACACAGTTATACAATTATTTAAAGGCAACAGATGTAGAAGTTGGATTAGTATTGAACTTTGGTGAAGAAGCAAAATTCAAAAGAATGGTATTTGAAAATAAGTATAAAAACAATCCGTACCAATCTGTTTAATCCGTTCAATCTGCGAGCTATTTAAGATTAAATTATGCTAACAAAAGAATTACTTAAACAAGTAAAACAAATAGAGATTAAGACACGTAATGTTGTCAATGAGGTTTTCTCAGGTGAATACCACTCTGCGTTTAAAGGACGAGGAATGGAGTTTGCAGAAGTGAGAGAATACCAAATGGGCGATGATATTCGCTCGATTGATTGGAACGTAACTGCGCGTACTGGATCTCCTTTTATTAAAATATTTGAAGAGGAACGTGAACTTACTGTTATGCTTCTTATTGATATGAGTGGTTCGCTTATGTTCGGTAGTGTTGATAAAACTAAACAACAGATAGCTGCCGAGGTTACTGCTATACTTGCTTTCTCTGCAATGAAGAATAATGACAAAGTTGGATTAATCCTTTTTACTGATAGAATTGAAAAATTTGTTCCTCCGAAAAAAGGAAGAAGTCACGGTCTTAGAATTATTCGTGAAATTCTATCATTTAAACCTGAAGGAAACACAACAAACATTAAAGCTGCATTGGAGTATTTAAATCATACAATTAAAAGAAAAAGTATTGCATTTTTAATCTCAGATTTTATTGATGATGGTTATGAAAAAATATTAAACATTGTTGGAAAGAAGCACGATTTAATTGGGGTAGTTTTGCAGGATCCACGCGAAATAGATATCCCAAAGTCTGGATTGGTAAAATTCAAAGATGCGGAGACTGGGGCATTACGATACATTGATACCAATAATAGTGCTGTACGAAATAGTTTTTATGAAATATTAGAGTCACAGAATTTCAAACGTAAATCTATTTTTATCAAGAGTAGACTTGATTCAATCGAAATTAATACTGCTGAATCATATGTAAAACCCCTTGCAAATTTTTTTAGAAAACGGGAAAAAATGCTTTGAGAAAATTCTATTCTTTAATATTGATAATTCTTTTCGTTGCTTTACAAAATATTTCTGCGCAAGATGTAAAAGTTTTTGCAACAACAGATACTACAGAATATATTGTTGGCGATTATATTGATTACACTATCGAGTTAAAATATCCAAAGGGAGTTAGTATTGTAATTCCTATGGTTAAAGATAGTGTTGATAATTTGATCTTCATCAAAAATGGTGAAATAGTTCAGAAGGAAGAAGGAACAGAAGTTTATGAATTGCGTCATTTTATATTTTCTAAATATGATTCAAGTGATGTAACAATTCCATCCTTCCATATACCCTATACAATTGATGGAGGCGAGCCTCAGTTCGCATTTGTAAATCCTGTTGATATAGTTGTTCATACTATTGAGGTTAACCAAGAAGTAGAAATTCAAGATGTTAAAGACCCAAAAAGAATTCCATTGGATTGGTTGTTGATATTAGCAATTGGCCTTTTAATACTTGGACTGATAGTCGGCTCCTATTTTGGATATAAATATTATCAAAAGAAAAAATCTGGAAAAGTTATTGAAGAACCGGTAATAGTAATTCTTCCATACGACAAAGCAATTACTAAACTGAATGAATTAGAAGAGAAAAAACTTTGGCAAGAGGGTCTTATAAAAGAATATCATTCTGAGGTAACGGGAATTGTTCGTGATTATTTTGAAGATAGATTTAATTTTATGGCTTTGGAAATGACTACCAAAGAGATTCTTTCTCAACTGAAAGGTAGAGCTGTAACAACAGAAGTTATTGTTACAGCTGAAGAATTTCTTGCAAATGCGGACATGGTTAAGTTTGCAAAGTTTCAACCAATGCCAACTGTGAATGAGGCTATGATGAAAGAAGCATATTTAATTGTGAATGAAACAAAGCTACAAATTACAGCACCATCTTCTGAAGAGGTTGTAGATGCTGGGTGATGTAACATTTAAATATTTCTTTGTATTATACTTTTTAGCTATAATCCCAGTAATGATTTTCTGGTATTGGAAGCGGAATAAAAAACTTACTCCAGAGATTACTTTTTCCTCATTTAAAATTTTCGATGCAATAAAACCAACTCTAAAAGAGAGGTTAGTTCATCTCCCTTTTGTTTTGAGAACTTTTGCTGTGGCAATATTGATTATTGCACTTGCACGTCCGCAGTCATTTTCAACTGGCGAAAATGTTTATACCGAAGGGATTGACATCGCCGTTTTGCTTGATCTTTCTGGAAGTATGTTGGCGGAAGATTTAAAACCAAACAGACTTGAGGCGGCAAAAGATGTAATTGATAAATTCATTGCTGGTAGAACATCCGATAAAATTGGACTTGTAGTTTTTGCTGGAAAGAGTTTTACACAATGCCCACTTACAATTGATTATTCAGTACTTCGCAATTTGCTTAATGAAATTGAGAGTGGAATGATTGTGGATGGAACTGCAATTGGGCTTGCAATTGCTAATGGAGTTAACAGATTAAAGGATAGTAAAGCAAAGAGTAAAATTATTATTTTGCTTACAGATGGAATTAATAATGCTGGTGAAATTGATCCAATAACTGCTGCAAATATTGCACAAACTTTTGGAATAAGAGTTTACACAGTTGGAGTTGGTTCAAAAGGTGAAGCTCCATATCCATTCCAAACTCCTTTCGGTATTCAGTATCAAATGGTACCAGTTCAGATCGATGAGGAAATACTTCAACAAGTAGCTGATATTACTGACGGACAATACTTTAGAGCTACCAACAATAAGAAGTTAGAAGATATTTATAAAGAAATAGATAAGATGGAAAAAACTCGTGTTGAGATTACATCTTATAGAAATGCTAAAGAACTATTCTACAACTGGGCTGGTATCGGACTTTTACTGCTGTTGTTAGAAATGATTTTGACTAGGACATATTTGAGACGATTACCTTAACTAATTATGAATTATAAATTGCGAATAAAATAAATGTTTCGATTTGCACATATAGAATATTTGAACTTATTATACTTGATTCCGATTCTGGTCGTAGTCTATTGGTTTTCTCATAGGCAGAAAAATCAAGCACTTAAGAATTTTGCTAATTCCAAAATGCACAAGTTGTTGCTACCTTTAAGAAGTAGAATAAAAGGTGGAATTAAATTTGGTATGACTTTATTTGCAATTGCATTATTAATTGTTGCTGTTGCAAATCCACAAGTCGGTTCTAAAATTGAAGAAGTAAAACAAGTGGGAATAGATGTATACATATTACTTGATGTTTCATTAAGTATGCATGCTCAGGATATTAAACCTAGTCGGTTAGAAAAGGCTAAGCACGAAATATCTAAATTGATTCACAAATTACGTGGTGATAGGATTGGCTTAATAGTATTTTCTGGGGAAGCTTTTGTCCAATTCCCACTTACTACTGATTATGCTGCAGCTAATCTTTTTCTCTCTGCTGTTGATGTTACTACAGTTCCACAACCTGGAACAGCAATTATCCCAGCAGTTCAACTAGCTATGAAGTCTTTCAAAGAAGATACTGATACGAAGAAAGCAATTGTAATTATAACCGATGGTGAAAACCATGAAGGGAATGTTGTTAGTGTAGCAGAAAATGCAGCAAGCAAAGGTATTTCAATATTTACTATTGGATTAGGTTCAACAACAGGTGCACCAATTCCACTTACAAACAAATCTGGTGTGCAAATTGGGTACAAAAAAGATAGACATGGCAATACAGTTCTTACAAAGTTGGATGAAGCAACTTTAATGCAAATTGCAGATGCTGGTGATGGCAACTATTATCATGGAACAAATTCAGAAGATGAATTAGATAAAGTGTATCAAGACCTTTCCAAGTTTGAGCAGACTGAATATGGTACCACTAGAATTACAGAGTACGAGGATAGATTCTACTATTTATTAATTCCAGTTATTCTACTTTTGATTTTCGAGTTCTTTATATCCAGCACAAAAAATAAATTGTTAATTAAATTTGATGAAATGAAATAATGAATAGTTTTAAGCTAAATAGTAAAGAGTCATTGCGAACCCGGTTTTTGGGTGAAGCAATCTGTAGGAGATTGCCACGTAGTCCTGAAAAGAATGGACTCTTCGTAATTACAGTTTTGTCCTATTCAATTGTAATTGCTTTTTTATTTGTTAGCACAGCGTTTTCACAAACTCGTTCAACAATAAACGATGGCGTTGATAAGTATGAGAAGGGTGATTTTGTTGGAGCATCAGAGAATTTTAAAAAAAGTATTGATGAGAAGTTTGAAAATTACAAAGGACACTTTAATCTTGGTGATGCTCTTTATAAGCAGGAAAAATATGAAGATGCAATTAACGCATACAAAAATGCAATGGCTTTAGCAGGAACAGATGAACAAAAAGCGGAAGTATTTCATAATGTCGGTAATACTCTCTTAAAGTCTCAAAAAATGAAAGAAGCTATTGGTGCTTATACAGAATCGTTAAAACTAAATCCTGATGATTTGGAAACAAAGTATAACTTATCTTATGCGTTAAAGCAGATGCAACAGCAAAATAAAGATAAAGATCAGGATAAGAACGACGAAAATAAAGACGATAAGAAAGATGATCAAAAGAAAGATCAAAATAAGGATGATCAGCAAAAGGATAAAGACGAAAAGAAAGAAGATAAAAAAGATCAGCAGAATCAAGATAATAAAGATGAAAAGAAAGATGAGCAAAAACAGAATCAACAACAACAGCAACCTCCTCCAGAGATTTCAAAAGAGGAAGCTCAACGAATTCTCGATGCTTTAAAAGATGATGAAGCTGATATGCAAAAAGAATTACGTAAGAAAAAAGGCAAAAAAGTAAAAGTTGAGAAAGATTGGTAGTTTTGTAAATATGATTAAAATGAATTTTAAATATAGTATTCTTCTGCTGATTCTATTCAGTTTTACAAATAGTATGTTCGCTCAAAAATTTGAGCTTACTGCTGATAAAACTACTGTTCAACAAAATGAGCGGTTTAAAATTTATTTTACATTTGATGGTGGTGATAGAACTAGCATGAAGGGATATCAACCACCAAGCATGAGAGATTTTAGTGTTCTAAGTGGTCCTAATCAATCTTCAAGTATGAGTATTATCAATGGAAGTGTATCTTCAAAAATTACTTATTCCTATATTATTCTAGCCCCGAATCTTGGCGAATTTACTATTGAGGCAGCTTCCCTTAAGTTTGAAGGAAAAGAATATAAAACAAAATCTCTGAAAATTAGAGTTGTTAAGCAATCTTCAGGCAGGGCTGGTAGTAAAACAAATAACCAAGCAATGAGTAATGAAGAGTTGAAGGAAAATGTTTTCATCAGAGCCATTGCAAATAGAAGAAATGTTGTAAAAGGTGAGCAAGTTACAGTTACATATAAGCTATATACAAAACTTAATATTTCATCTCCACAAATTTCAAAGCTCCCACAATACAAAGGTTTTTGGGCAAAGGAGTTAGAGACCAAGAAAAATATTAAGTTTGAAGTTGAGATGTATAAAGGAGTTCGCTATCGTTCCGCTATTCTTAAGAAGGTTGCTCTATTCCCAACAAAATCTGGAAAGTTAACAGTAACACCGTTTGAATTGGAAATCCCAGTAATTGTAAAACGACGTGCGGCTCGTACAAATGATCCATTTGATTCGTTTTTTAATGACTCATTCTTTGGTAGAACTGAAACAATACAGTTTCTTGCGACATCAAATAAGGTAATTGTAACTGTTGTGGCACTTCCTGAGAATGGAAAGCCAGAGTCGTTCGCTGGAGCAGTTGGTGAGTTTACATTTAATGCTACATTGGATAAAAATGAAGTAAAAGCAAATGATGCAATTACTCTAAAATTGGAAGTTTCTGGGAAAGGAAATATTGAGTTACTTGATTTACCTAATGTTCAACTTCCACCAGGGTTTGAAAAATATGATCCAAAGACTTCAAAAAATGTGAAGAATAGTGGAATTGTATCTGGTAGGAAAACTGAGGAATATTTAATTGTTCCAAGAGTGCCTGGAATAAAAGAGTTGGTGCCATTAAAATTTAGTTATTATAATCCTAGAGCAAAAAGATATATTGAGCTTGAATCCTCAAAATTTATAATAAATGTAAGCCAAGGCGACAAAGAGTATGCATCATCAAGTAGTGGTTTTTCAAAAGAAGATGTGAAATTACTTAGTCAGGATATTCGCTTTATTCGAACATCCAATTTTGATCTTGAAATAATAGATAGAGGTGATTTGATAAAGTCTTGGTTTTGGGGAATGTTAATATTTCCATTATTTGTTATGTTTATAACTATTGGAGTTAAGAAACGACAAGACAAAATGAGTGGAAATGTGCAACTTGTTAAATCACGTAAAGCAGAGAAAAAAGCAAAATTAAGATTGAAGGATGCACAGAAAGCACTTGATGAAAACAATCTTGAAAAATATTATGAAGAAGTTTCAAAAGGTTTATTCGGATATCTTGAGGATAAACTACAACTACAAAAATCTGAATCTTCGATTGAAAAAGTCTCTACTTTACTTGCAAAGAGTGAAGTTAATAGTGAATTAGTTAAAGAAGTAGAAGATATTATTGAAAAATGTGAATTCTCTAGGTTTGCACCTCAAGCTCAGAATGAAGAAGTAGCAACTAATCTTTATAATGAAACTGTTAGTGTAATTATAGAGATTGAAAGTTTAATAACGGGTAAAAAGAAAAAATAGAATATGCGAATAATTAATTTTATAATAATCCTTTTTATTGCTTTAAACTCAGTTTTTGCTAATCAAGCAGAATCATTAATGAATGAAGCAAATCAACTATATCAGAATAAGCAATATGAAGAAGCCATTATTAAGTATAGTTCTATTTTGGACTCAGATTATGAATCAGTAGCACTTTATTATAATCTTGGTAATTCATATTATAGATCAGCTCAAATTGGATTTGCAATTCTTAACTATGAACGGGGGTTAAAGTTAGATCCTTCAAATGAAGACTTACTTTATAATCTTTCAATAGTTGAAGCTAGAGCAGTTGATAAAATTAAGGAAGTTCCAAAATTATTTATTCTTGAATGGTGGGAGCTACTGATATCAGCACTTTCAACTACAATGTGGCAGATAGTCGTTCTCCTATTTTACTTATTATTGCTAGGAAGTATTTCACTCTATTTTGTTACAAAGTCTGGAACAACTCAGCGTCTAACTATTTTCTCTTCTCTAATTGGATTAGCGGGAGCAATGTTCTTTTCAGTAATTCTTTTTGCTCATGTGCAGAGGGAAACATCTACTGATTATGGTATTTTAACTACAAATACAATTTCCGCAAAGCAATCACCTAACGAAACTAGTAATGACCTCTTTGTAATTCACGAAGGGTTAAAAGTTGCAGTACACGAAGTATTTGGTGAATGGTATAAAATAAAACTCTCCGATGGTAAAGTTGGTTGGTTACCAAAAAAATCACTTGAAATAATATAGTAGAATTCACTTTCCTAAAAGAAAGAAATCTTTATGCAAAATAAAAACGCAAAAAAGTATAATAATATTAAACTTGGAGTTGGTATCGGCGAAGGGATTATTTCTTTTTTTGCTATAGTTACGTTTGTCTATTTTGGTTATAGTCTGCAGTTAGAAAACTATTTAAGACTCTATTCCGAAAATCAATATTTATTACTTATTCTTTTCATATTTGTTGTTGGTATTGTCTCTTCTGTTTTAAGCTTCCCAGTTAAGTATTATATTGAGTTCTACCTTGAACACAAATATGAGTTAAGTAATCAAACAATTTGGAAGTGGCTTTTGGAAGATTTCAAAGGTTTACTTGTAGGGTCTGTTATTGGAATCCCAATTTTACTACTATTCTATTGGGTAATGTTGACTTTCGGTTCACTCTGGTGGTTAGTATTTTCAATTGCAATGTTTTTTATTTCAGTAGTATTAGCGCAAATTCTCCCAATAATTATTTTACCAATATTCTATAAAATTACTCCAATTGAGAATGAGGAAATAAAAAAACGAGTTCTAAATTTAGCTAAAGATGTAGGAATGAAAGTTGCAAATGTTTTCCAGTTTGATATGAGTAAAAACACAAAGAAAGCTAACGCAGCATTTACTGGATTGGGAAAGACAAAAAGGATTATTCTTGGGGATACATTGTTAGATAGTTACACGGAAGATGAAATTGAAACTGTTCTTGCTCACGAGTTTGGCCATTATAAGCATAAGCATATTATTAAAAATCTTTTTATCGGGACTCTTACTAGCTTTGTTACTTTTTTTGCAATAGCTTCTTTTTACGATGTGTCACTCTCTTGGTTTGGTTTCAGCGATATCACACAAGTATCAGCACTTCCAATTCTTTCAATTTGGGCAATGCTAATTGGAATATTAACAACTCCAATTGGAAATATTATTTCACGTAAGTTTGAATATGAAGCAGATGAATACGCAATCAAAGTAACTAATAAATCCGAAGCATTTATCAACACACTTGAAAAACTTAATGACCAAAATCTTGGTGATAAAGAACCACATCCGTTTGTAGAATGGTTTTTTTATAGCCATCCATCTGTGGCAAAAAGGAAAGAGAAAATTTTAATGAGTTAATAGTTATCATGATAATTTACACAGATATTAATTAGCCGATAAAATCAATTAAAGAAAATGTTCCAAAATGAATTGTTCTCATATATATTACGTGTTTTTTCTTGCTCAATATATTTCTGGAAAGTCTTCCGTTTAATTATTCCGATGGGACCTTCATATATTCCACCATCTTGTCTCCCATCATAAACTCTAACTGCAATTACATTATTCTCATTCTCTTTTAAATTGAAGTCAGTTAAGTAATAAACACGAAGTTTTCTATATTCAAGACCCTCAATACGTTTGTTCTGTAGGTCACCTGTTGAGCCGACAAGAGTTCCATTAAGATATACTTCATCAAGATCATCTATCTTTCCAAGAACAAGAACATAATGTTGGTTCTCGTCCAAATTGAAATAAAATTTCTTTCTATACCAAGCAAAACCATCATATTCGCTATATCCGATATGTCTCCAAAATCCTGGAACCATTGTGTTCATCCAATCAGGAGTATTCAAATCTTCCCTGCTCCAATCTGAATTATCACCAATTTTGAAATCCCATATTCCAGATAGATCAAATTCAACAGCAATACTGTTTTGATTTACATAAATTCCAATATCACCCGAAACAATTCCTCCACCAAGTTGGGCATCATAAACTCTTACAGCTATAGTATTATTTTTATCAAACTTTATTAATTCTCTTGGCACATTGTAAATTCTTTTTGCATTGTAAGCTGTCCAATAATTTGGAGGGAACGTACCTGAAAATCCAATTAGAACACCATTCACATAAACTTCGTCTACATCATCAATATATCCAAGGTTCAAGTAGATATTATCTTCATCATAAATAGCGTCTAATGTAAATTCTGTTCGATACCATGCATATCCATCATATCCTTGAAAGCCTTGGTTCTCCCATTCTGATGGGACCGAAATTCTCTCCCAATCATCATCATTAAATTTGGGGGAAGCCCATTTCTGATAATCACCAATTGCAAATTTCCAATTTTTATTGAGATTGACTATTCTCTCTAAATCATTCCCAAATAAATTTGTATTTCCACACAATATTATAAATATTAAAGCTATCTGAATATATGTGTTTTTATAAATGTTTTTCATATTTAATAGTCTACTACTAATTATTTTTCAAGAGCTACAATACTTCTGATCTTACTATCTGACTTAATTTTGAACATTTCAGCAATTATACTTAAAGAAGTATTTTTTAATATACTTTTCTCATCAAAATCTATTTTTGCTAATGCTTCTGAATCTCCAAGCATAAAAAGTGAAATTGCTATTAAGCTTTTAATTTCAGGATTTTTTTCTTCCTTATATTTTTTTAATAACAAGGCTGAATTTTCAGTGATTTGATAAATTCCAGTAAATTGAATTGCACTTATTTTTAATCCAATATTATCTGAGTTAATTCCGCTTTGAAGATTACCAACATACTTTGCATATGCTTCAGATGAAATGTGCTCTTTTATTTGTGAAATGCTTTGACTTGTAAATGTAACCATTAATAAAACTGTTAAAACTATTACGAATTTTTGTGATGTCTGTCTCATTTTTTACTCCACTTTATTTATTAAATGACTCACCACAATAGATGCATATAAAGTGTAATAGTTGTCATTGAAAAGTAAGGAGTTGTCATCAAATGTCATAGATTTAATTTTTATTCCAAAACATCAAAAAAATTGTAATTCCGTATTTAAGCTAGGTTTAGAATGTGTACTTATTATATTATTAGTTTATATCCAATACCATGAATTGAAATTATTAACTGTGGCTTATTTGGGTCTTTTTCTATTTTATTTCGCAGTTTCATTATGAAATTATCAATTGTTCTTGAGGTTGTATAAACATTTTTACCCCAAATATTGTCCAGTAACTGATCACGGCTAACAGTTTCATTTTTATGATTCCAGAGAAAATGAATAATTTCAAATTCCTTGTACGACATATTAATTGGTTCGTTTTTTTCAAAAACACTGAAACTTTGAAAATCGAAAGTTAAATTACCAATTGTTACAGTTTCCGAGGATTGTTGATTTGAGTTATTTCTACGAAGAATAGCTTTAATGCGGGCTAATAATTCACGAACACTAAATGGTTTTGTAATGTAATCATCAGCTCCAAACTCTAAGCCTAAAACTTTATCTAGTTCCTCTCCCTTTGCCGATAGAAAAATTACTGGTGTAAAGTTCTTATCAGCACGTATTTTTTTGCAGATATCAAAGCCAGATATTTTAGGCATCATAATATCGAGAACGATAAGATCAAAAGTTCCAGATTCAATCTTTGATAATCCCTCTTCTCCATCCTCTGCAAGTTCAACTTGATATCCTTCAAACTCCAGATTATCTTTCAGACCAAGTCTCATTGCAGGTTCGTCGTCAACAATCAGAATCTTTTCCATAATTAGCCTTTTCTCTTTTTGGGAAATGATAATTTAAATATTGTTCCATCGTCAATTTTGCTGGTTAGAGAAATTTCTCCATTATGTTCATCCATAATACTCTTTACAATTGATAGTCCGAGACCAGTTCCTTTTGTATCGTGAATATTTCCTGATGTGGCTCTAAAGAATTTATCAAATACTTTTTTCTGGTCATCTTTCGATATTCCAATTCCGTAATCTTCAACTTCACAAATAATCGAATTCTTTTCAAGTCTAGTGCGTATTGTAATTCTTTTTTCTTCCATTGAGTATTTAATTGCATTATCAATTAGATTTATAATTATTTCAGAGATTGCTTCAATATCACCCCAAATGAGGGGCAATTTATCTTTTTCATAAATACATGTAAAACCTTTACTTTTTAAATGATAATCGTAAGTATCAATAATTTGTTGAATAATAATATTTAAGTCAAGTTCCACAAATTTGAATTCTCTTTTCCCTGCTTCCATTTTTGAAAAATTTAATACAGAAGAAACTATTCTACTTAACCTATTTGTTTCACTATGTATTATTGAATAATATTCTTGCCTTTTTTCCTCGGATTTAATTTTCCCCATTTCTAAAGTTTCAGAAAACATACTTATCAGTGATAGTGGGGTTTTTAACTCGTGCGATACGTTTGAAACAAAATCTGATTTTAACTGAGCAAGTTTTATCTCCTTATTAATTGCTTTGAAAACAAATAGTCCAGCAATTACAATTACAAATAATGCTGCTAATAATAAAATAAAATTATATACAATTCGTTCTCCCATTAGTTCATCTATCGTTTTGCCTTTTAGCAAAATCCCCATACTGTAAGACGGAACAACCCAAAGTGGTTTGGTAATGGATGATTCTTTATTTTCAATACTATCGCTTTCAAAAATAGTTGTGGAATCATTTTCAACGAAGAGAACAAATTTATCTTTAATGACCTCTTGGAATTTAGGGGAAAGAGTCTCATTTACAAATTCCTTTTTATTAAAAATAACGCCGCCAATTGTTGTATTATGATTATCTCGTGGAAGTAAAAAAATAATTGATTGAAAAGAATCATAATCGGTGAATGATATAGCTTGATTTTTATAATAGCCTTGTTTCTCATATTTTTTTAAGGAATTTATAAGATCTTTATTATCTGCTCTAAGATTCCCAATATAGTTTAAAAACAAAGGTGCTTGATTAGAATCACCGCAAAATGTTTCTAGCTTATCCTCGGTAATTGTAAAAATACATTTGATTGGTCTATTATTAATTAAAATATTATTATATCTGTTCTTGCTCTGAGAACTTAAAGATTGATTTATAGGAGCTGAAATATTTGTCTGCCAATCTTTTACTACATCTTGGGCATGCTGATTTAATGAAAATAAGATAGCATCTAATTGTTCATAATATGCCTCCTGGATTAGTTTTTCATTTTCCGTAATCTCAGTAACCTGAAAATTAATCAATATTATAATTGGTAGTAAAACAAGGATGGTTAGACCTAAAAATATTTTCTTTACATTTCGTTTCATAAGTAATAGTAATTAATTGTAAGGAACGAAAATATAAAATTTATATATAAAAAAATAGTTTTCTAGTTAATCTCAGCGATGCCGGGTTTATCTATATTAATTTTATAAGCATATTTATTATATATCATTCTGTTAATAAAACGTTTTATCCTTTATAATTCCCATATAAATCAATAATTTTGTAGTCTAAATAAATCAGAATAGATAGGTATAAAATGAACCGACAAATATTGTGGGGACTAATTTTAGTATTAAGTATATTTTTATTTTCCTGCTCATTAACTACAGATGTTAATGAAGGGAATACAGAGACTCCGGATGATACAACAACGCCATACTCACCTACTCCAGCAAATGGGGCTAGTAATCTTGGTGCTACACAAACACTATCCTGGGAGTGTAAGGATGCAAGTTATTATACTGTGTTTTTTGACCAAGTCACACCTCCAGCAAGAATTATTAAATCGAACTCTACTGAGAAATCGGCTACTGTAATTGCAAGTGGTAATGGAGTAACTTACTACTGGAAAGTAAAAGCAACATTTAGCGACGGTACTACAAAGGAAGGACCTATTTGGCACTTTACAACAAGCGGTGATGGAAATACTCAACCTGGGTATATTATGACAAAGCATACTCTAGCAACAGCACCACCAAATATTGTGAAAATGCTTTTTCAAGTAACTGATTTAGAAAATAAAGGAATTGATAATCTAACAATTGATGATTTTGAAATTTCGGAAAATGGTGAGGAGATTTCAAAATTTGAATCGAACATGATCATTTCAAAAAGAGAGAATAATCCTTATTTGATTAAAACGGTATTAATGTTAGATAATAGTACCAGTATTAGTGATGATGGTACTACTTTACAAGATATCAAAGATGCTGCAAAGAATTTTGTAGCCAACATGACTATTAATCAAGAGGTTGCCTTATATAAATTTTCAAGCGAACCTGAACAAATATTAAATTTTACTACAGATAAAAATTTATTAAAAAATTCAATAGAAAACATTAATAGAGGTTACGCAACCACTAATTTTTATGGAGCAGTAATAGAAGGTGCTAAGCAGTGGGAAGATAAAATAGAGACTGATGATATCGTGCAAGGGTCTTTAGTTATTTTCACTGATGGAAATGATACTCAAGGTAGCCATACGTTATCAGAAGCTTTAGATGCAATTGGTGATAAGAGAGTTTATACAGTTGGATTAGGTGAAGAAATTGAACCAGAAATATTAGCATTAATTGGTAATCAAGGGGCGTATACTATTGCTGATATATCAGGGTTAAACCAAGTCTTTTTACAAATACAAGATGAAATAGAAAAGTATGCAAATAGTTTTTATTGGATGGAGTATTCAAGTCCGAAACGTGGCAATAATCAGCATGTTTTAGAATTAACAAAAAAGGATAATCCTATATACTCAGTAGCTGATGGTTCGTTTAGTAGTGCTGGATTCTTTGACCCAATTTCTGGTATATACATAAACAGCTCGTTTGGAAACCCAAATGGGGATATTGAGTTTACTATTGTAGCTGGTGGTGATCCAGTAACACTAACTGCTGTTACATATAGTGGAACAACAAAACCACAATATAATTGGAAAAGATTTGTTCCATCAGAGCTAAATATTAATTATTTAAATCCTCCTGAAAACTCTATGGTTGAAATCACTGCAAATGCTGGCTCAGCTGGAAGTAAAGAAAATATAGTTGTTGAGGATTATAAAAATTTTGAAGCACGTACACTAAATTTTGAAATTAAGTAATAAGAGAAATGAATGTCAGTAACAAAAAAAGATGTTGAACATATTGCAAAATTAGCAAAGCTAGAAATTAAGGACGATGAAATAAATGAATTTACAACTCAGCTAAATAAAGTATTAGAGTATGTTGATAAATTAAATGAACTTGATACTGAGAACGTTAAACCGTTATCACATCCTGTTGAAGGGGAGAATGTTTTTAGAGAAGATATTCTTAAGAATTCAATATCCACAGATGAAGCTTTGAAAAATTCAGCCTCAAAGACTGAAGAACATTTTAAAGTACCAAAAGTAATTAAATCAAAATAATATGAACATTGTTGGAATAATTCCTGCACGATTTGCCTCTACTAGATTAATGGGAAAACTACTTGCAAACATTGAAGGTAAACCATTAATTCAACATACTTATGAAAGCATAAAAAAATCTAAGTTGATGAATGATGTTATAATTGCTGTAGATGATGAAAAATTGTATGATGTTGTTAGAGGATTTGGAGCTAAAGCAAGGCTTACTCCTAAGGAATTGTTAACAAGTACAGATAGAGTTGCGGCGGTTGCTAAAAGTATTTCGGCAGATGTTTTCTTGAATATTCCAGGTGCTATGCCATTTATTAGTTCAAAAATAATAGATGAGGTAATTGAGCCACATCTGTTTGATCCTGAAATATCAATAACAACAGTTGCAAAACAAATTAATTCAGTTGATGAGTTAAAATCAACTTCAGTTACAAAAGTAGTTTTTGATTATAATAATTATGCCCTCTATTTTTCTAGCTCTCCAATCCCTTTTGTAAGAGATGCACGAACTAATCTTGAAAGAGTTTTAAGTGCGGATATATATAGGCATTTAGGAATATATGCTTATTCAAAGGAAATTCTTACAACTATCTCTAAGTTAAATCCAACAGATTTAGAGAGAATTGAAAAACTTGAACAATTAAGACTGCTTGAGCATGGACTTAAAATTAAAATGGTAGTAACAGAGGAGGATTGTTTCTCCGTCTATACACCAAATGATCTCGAGTATGCAAGAAGATATTATAATAATATACAAACGAGAGGTGATAGATGAGACCAAGTAAATTGAATTTGTCTAACCTTCCTACCCCAATTCAAAATGTGGAATTCCGTGGATCTAAGTTTTTAATTAAGCGGGATGACTATACTGGAACTGAGTTAACGGGAAATAAAATTAGAAAGTTAGATTATATATTAGCTGACGTAAAAAAGAAAAAAGTAGATTATTTATTTACTTGTGGTGGCGATCAATCCAATCATGCTAGGGCTACAGCTATTGCAGCACTGCAAATTGGAGTTAAAACAAAATTGTTCCTTTGGGGACGCAATTCAAACAACCCTGATGGAAATCTTTTCTTAGACAAATTAGTTGGAACTGAGATTCAGTACCTCTCTAAAAAAGAATACGGAAATGTTAATTCCATTATGTTAGCTGAAAGCAAACGCTTGCAAAAAAAAGGAAAGAAAGTATATGTTCTGCCAAGTGGTGGATCAACCCCGTTAGGAGTGTGGGGATATGTCAATTTTATTGATGAGTTGAATCAGCAAAATGAAATCTCAAAAATTAAAGGCATTTTATCTGCATATGGAAGTGGTGGGACAACGGCAGGTCTTTTATTAGGAGCAGCGTTGTTAAATTCTAATATGAAAATATATGCTGTGAATGTTTTTGATGATGACAACTTTGCTAGAGAAAAAATTATTGAGTTAGTTGAAGATGCAATTGTCGATTACGATTTAAAAGTAGATGTAAATTATAAAAATCTTATTATATTTAATGGTTACTCGAAAGAAGGTTACAAAAACATTGAAAATAGTAAACTCAAAATAATAATGGAATTGTTTCAATCGACTGGAATATTGCTTGACCCAACATACACAGGAAAAGCTTTTTATGCTTACTACCAAGAATTCCTTAAGGGTAAGAAAAATAGCAAAATAATGTTTTTACATACGGGTGGATTGTATGGAGTCTTTTCAAAAAGAAAGAACTATCTCGAGGTTAAATAATGGATAAAAAAATAAGAGTAATTGTTGCTAAGTCTGGTTTGGATGGACACGATAGAGGCGCAAAGATTGTAGCGGCAGCTTTGCGTGATTCTGGGATGGAAGTAATTTATACAGGACTACGACAGACTGCCGAGATGATTGTTGAAGCAGCCATACAAGAGGATGTTCATGCAATTGGCATCAGTGTTCTTTCTGGTGCACATAATACAATATTTAAAAAAATATTAGCATTAATGAAAGAAAAAGAAATGGACGATGTACTTTTGTTCGGTGGTGGGATAATTCCAAAAGATGATATTACAAAACTAATAGAGATGGGAGTTGGTACACTCTTTACGCCAGGTGCGACTAGTAAAGAGATTAGCGATTATGTTTACAATTGGGTTGCCGAGCATCCACGAGAATTTAGTTAAGTAATTGGATATTGTTTTGAGTAAAGAGAAGAAGCAAAGAATTGTTTTGCTCGATTTACTCCGCGTGTTTGCAGTTGTAATGATGATTCAAGGGCATACAGTCCACTCACTTTTGGATATCTCATATTCTGATTCCACTTCTTTCTTTTATCAATCATGGCTTTTTTTTAGAGGGTTTACTGCACCAATATTTATTTTCTCATCAGGATTAATATTTGCATACCTTCTGTTACAGAAACCAGTGTCGTATCGTAATAATCCAAGAATAAGAAAAGGACTTCTTAGAGGAATTGCTCTAATTTTGATTGGGTATTTATTACGTTACCCAACAATAAATATATTCCGATTAGTAGAATCTTCTAATGAACAATGGTTAACGTTTTTTTCAGTTGATGCACTTCAGCTTATTGGAGTTGGACTTATACTAATTGTTGCTTTTGCATATTTAGGAAGCTATTTGAAACTTAATTTGGCATTGCTTTTTTTCTCACTTCTCCTAATTGTTTTCTTCACAGCACCATTTGTAAATTCCCTTGAGTGGAGTAGTTCAATAATTCCAATCGCCTCTTACTTTACATATGAATATGGGTCAATATTCCCACTCTTTCCGTACTTGCTATATATATTCCTTGGTGGGCTATTTGGGGTTTTCATTGCTAAAGATGAATTCATAATTAGGAAATTATCTTTTTTAATTTTGATATTTTGTGTTGGTGTTATTTCAATTTCGGTTGCACTATTAATAAGTAAAAGTTTTGGCGCAGATTTATACTACAACTCGCTAATAAAAATTGGAATGGTATTTCTACTTTTCTCAATAATTGGATTGTTAGCTAGAAATGTTGACTATCTTCCAAATTATTTACAATCATTAGCAAGAAATTCTTTGTGGATTTATATTATTCATCTAATACTACTTTATGGTTCACCAACCTCTATTGGATTATTCCAGATTGTAGGGAAAACACAATCTGCAGAAATTACAATATTTAGTGCCTTCACAATGCTAATTTTAATGACAATAATATCATTAGGAATTGATAAATTAAGAGTTACAAAATTTAAAATATTTTGATTGTAAGTTTTCTTTAAATAGGTGTAAAATGAGAGATTCTATAAATACAGAACCAAATCAATTGGATGAAGAAAAGTCAGTTGAGAAGGCTCTACGTCCCAAAAGATTTTCCGAATTTTTTGGACAAAAAAAGATAACTGATAATCTTAAAGTATTTATTGGAGCAGCAAAAAAAAGAGGTGAGGCACTCGATCATGTTTTGTTAACAGGTCCTCCTGGACTTGGAAAAACAACGCTTGCCAATATAATTGCTGAAGAAATGGGAGTAAGTCTTAAATTAACATCTGGACCAGTATTAGAGAAGCCTGGTGATTTAGCTGGAATTCTTACAAACATGGAAGAAGGGTCAGTGCTATTTATTGATGAGATTCATAGACTGAGTCCAGTAGTGGAGGAGTATCTCTATTCAGCGATGGAAGATTACAAGCTAGATATTATGATAGATACTGGACCCAATGCACGAAGTGTTCAGATAAAACTTCCAGATTATACATTAATTGGTGCTACAACAAGAGCTGGATTATTGACGGCTCCGCTACGAGATAGATTTGGAATTAAATTTAGATTGGACTATTACGACAGTTCACTTTTGCAGAATATTGTGGAACGCTCTGCGAGTATTCTTAATTTGCCAATCGCAAAAGATGCCTCGCTTGAATTAGCAAAACGTTCTAGAGGTACCCCAAGAATTGCAAATAGATTGCTTCGTCGTACCCGAGACTTTGCTGATTTTGAAAACAAAGAGAGTATCGATTTAGCCATCTCGCAAAAAGCACTGAAAGCATTGGAAGTTGATGAAGATGGTTTGGATGAAATGGATAAGGATATTATTCTCTCAATTATTGAACGTTTTAATGGCGGTCCTGTTGGACTAAGTACATTAGCAGTTAGTGTTAATGAGGATGCTGGAACAATTGAAGAAGTTTATGAACCATTTTTAATACAACAAGGTTTTATACAACGAACACCACGTGGTAGAGAAGCAACTGATTTAGCTTATAAGAGATTTAACAAAAAACGAATTAATCGTGGAAAAGACCAAGACTCATTATTTGAATCCTAATTTATGATAATTTCTGAGAAAAATATAAAAGAGAAAATTAGGAATATTAAAATATTTCTTTTTGATT
>CBDUTO010000041.1:0-32471 GCA_965370315.1 uncultured Melioribacteraceae bacterium | reverse complement strand
TTTTCATGATGCAAAGATACGAAAAATTACAATGTAAATTAGAACTTAGCTATATAATATAATCGATACCAACCACACCTTTATAGCCTGTGTTTGCCATTTTATTTACCAATTTCAGAGAAATTTCTTTTATGTATTTTAAATTTGCATCCGAAATTAGTGCCTTTTTGATAGTACCTGTATGTATTAGTCCACTCTTACATATCTGTTCGCGTATACCAAGATGATTGATACTACAATCTCTACTAATTATCCATTGGTCATTTGGAGAAGATGAAACATCTAAAAATGGTTCAATAATTATAACTTTTTCACCACTATCTGAAATTTCCTGATAAATTTCACTAATATCATTGCCATTGGTTTTATATAATGACATACCTGATTCACCCAAGGTACCACGCATTATAACAGTATCGTAACTACACAAATAATTCTTAATTATATCTTGCATCATTAAATAATTATTACTGTTTTGAGGTTGTATTTCAAATGAAACACCTTCAACAACTGGTATGTTTAATTGCTGACAAATTATTTTAAACGATGCCTTATCATTATATTTTAACGTTTCTGCTTCAGATGCTCCAAAAAGCTCAGCTCCCAGAATATGTGCAGCTTTGTTTTCCATATTGCCTGAAAACCATGGAACATAAAGAGGTTTTCTACCTGTTTGGTTGATGATTTTTTTAATAGGTTCTGGATTATTAATTATAAGTTCTGAAAGAGTTAATCCTTCTGAATCTTTGCCATACTCAACAACAAAATCTGACCCAAGATTAAGAGAACGGAGCCAGTTGTGATATTCATAATCTAATGTACCTCTTAACACAACAAGATCATTAGAGGTTGCTGCAGGTAGTGCTCTGTCGCATTTTGAGGTTACAGAAGAAGTTCGTCGTGGAAATTGTGAAAAATTATCTGCTGCATATATTATTAATTCATTATCATCATTTGAAATACATTCTCTGAAAGTTTTACAATTAGTCATAGTATTTTTATTTAAACTCTACTCCACAATATTGATCCAAATAAAGTTGTTAGTACAACTACATAGAGAAGAAGTGCATAAACCCATTTTGCTCCAAATTTATGTGTTCGTATTGAAGCTAAATTTAGAGCGGATAGAATCATCAATAATGTATATAGTAAAATTGAAAAAACGGTATGACTAAAAAAGCTTTCAAATAAAAATAGAAAAGCTAAAATTAGTACATTATTATCAACTGCCAATCCCATATATGTTTTGCTATCAATAAGACCATAAATATTAAAATAACTCAATCGGATAGCAATGGCGGCAACAATAATAAATGCACCTGGCATAAACCAAACATTGTAATTTCCATAACTTAAAAGAAGTACTGCCGGAAAAACACCAAAACTTACAATATCTATCATTGAATCTAGTTGTGCCCCAAAAATTCCTTGTTCTTTTGTTCTTCCTTTCATTTTACGAGCTATAATTCCATCGTACCAATCAAATACAACAGCCCATAAAACAGCAATTATTGACGCAAGAAATTTTCCCTCAACCGCAAAATATATACCAAACATTGCAGATAAAAGCCCAAGCAAAGAACAAATATTTGGAAGATCTTTGGCAAAGCTAATCATGCTAACTTTATGTAAGTTTTTCATTTATATTCCATTTTTCAAAAACATTACATCTATCAATGCATCAACTAATTTACAATTTTCTTTCTCGGTGCGGCTGGCTATTCTAATATAACGATCAGCTTCTGGTTGCGTTTTCCCTTGGCTATCTTTAATATATATGTTATGCTTTACAAATAATCGTTTTGTTACTTCAGGTCCACTTAATGCATTATCGGGTAAACGGCAAAAAATAAAATTTGCATCTGGTTTAAAAACGGTCATGTTAGGAATAGCAGAAAGTTTTTTATAAAAATTATCTCTGTCTATTTTAACTTTTTTACAACTATCAATAAATTCTTGTTTGTATGCAGGTAATATGCGTAAAAATTCTTCGGCAAATCCATTGATATTCCAAATATGAATCCCATTTCGTACAGCATCAGCAAAAACCGAATTTGCAGTTAACATATAACCAATTCTAAGACCACAAATGCCATAAGCTTTACTCATACTTTTAAGAATTACCATATTAGGGTAATTCGCAATTTCCTGTTCCAGACTTATGTTCTCATTATCTTCGGCAAAATCCAAGAATGATTCATCAATGATAACCATGCAGTCATGTTTCTCCAGTTTTTGTGCAAGACGGATTAGATCAGCCTTGGGTACTAACATAGATGTAGGATTATTGGGTGTTACCACAACTGCTATATCTGCCCCAACTTTTATTGCTTCGTCAGCAAATTTATCTACATCTAACTGAAAGGAGGGAAATTCAAGAGGAAATTCAACCACATGACCTTCGGGTGCAGCATTAACATATTCATTGAAAGAAGGAACTGGAACGATTATTTTTTTTGCTAAATGCCCCGACAATATTTTTATGATTTCAGCAGCACCATTTCCAACAACAATTCTTTCGGTAGGTTGATTTATAATATTCCCAACAAGTTCGGCAAGTGCATTTTGTGCCATGGGGTAATTTAAAACAATATCGCGAATTTTCTCTTTAAGTGTTGCAAAAATTGCTTTTGGCGGAAAATATAAATTATATAAATAAGCATGATCTATAAAATTATGGCGATAATAACCACCATGTTGTGTAGATATAAATTCATATTTTTCAGTTTGAGTCTTATAATTAAATTGTGCCATATGTATTATTTTATTTGTGATATTATATTTCTAAAATTTTAATCTAACAAACAGTATTCTTTATTTAATTAACTGGGATAAAGGGAATGGGTATAATTAAGAAAACTGGGCAGCAATTTTTCTGTTTCCAATACTTTTATTTTTTTGCAAAAACTGAGCTGACATTTCGTAGTTCTGTGAAATAATGTTATTAGAAATAGCCGCTTGATAAATCTCTGCAGGAAATAATTTTTCAGCTTCTGCAAGATCCGCAATAGTATCTATCTCGTACCAAGGTTTATTATCAAAAGAAACAGCTTGAAAATATAGACTTCCATCTGCCACCATTTCTGTAAAAACGGTTTCATAATAATTATTTACACGACCTGCCGAAATATACTTATCAAGTCTTTCTACAATAGCATGCCATGAAGATAGTGAGAAACTATATATATTAACTGTTTTATATCTAATATCATCATAAACTTCGGTAGTTCCCTTTTGGAATCTCTTAATAAAATGGGTTTTATCTAGTGTAACGGTTGTGCCATTCATCCAAGGTTGCATTCGTGCAACAGCCATTTTTTCAGGATAACACATAGCATCTAAAAGAGATTCGTCAAAAACAAGATCACTTTCAAACAACACAAAAGGCTCATTAATAATTTTACTTGCCATCCAAAGAGAATAGATATTATTAGTGGTTTTATAAAGTGAACTAAAAACATATTCGATAACCATTCCAGCATAATTAGTTCCAAGAAATTCACGTATATATTTTTCTTGATGCCCTGTTACAATAACAAGTCGCTTAAACCCTTTTTGTTTTAAACCAATGACCATTCGTTCAAGAATAGATTTTCCACTAACCAAGGTCATGCATTTGGGTGAATCTTTGGTTAACGGATAGAGACGGCTTCCTGTACCAGCAGCAAGAAGTAATGCTGTTGTTATACGCTCGCTATCAAAGACATTGTTAAATTTCATCTTTACTCCTGATATGGTGTGTTTTTTAAAGTAGATATAAGGATAGACTATATTGTATTATTTAGCTTATCGCTGTTTTTTACTACGTAAATTATATAGGTATTGGTCTATGAGGGTGGTACGAATAGATATATAATTAGAATGCAAAGATACATAAAAAAAATGACAATAAAAAAAATCGCATGCTAACGATCGTGAATTTGTGTTTTTCCCAATTTAGATTAAAATTGGGAAATTAGTTTCATTAAAACAACATGGATTAAATTTCGCTTTTAATTTTAAATTCCACAGCTATCTGATATTGCAATTATTTGACCTTCGATAATATTTAGTTCGTCACCAAGTATCTCTTCAATTTTGGAAAAAACTACACGTTCCTCTTTGCGAATATGTGATTCCAGTAGAAACCCTAAGTCATCTAAATTCTGTTCTTGGTTTCCTTCTTCAAGTTTTGAAACGAGTTCTCCAATTTTGTCATGTTCTTCAACTATTTCAGCAATCAATAAATCCAACTCAGCATCTTTCCCCATTGCCAAAGGAAATAGAATATTCTCTTCATGATTAAAGTGCGGAATTAATTCAGTATTATACACATGGATTACACGCTTAATTTTATTATCAATAGAACTCATCCCCAATTCAGTTTTGAGGAAATTCTTTTTTATTGCTTGTGCAATTTTTAATACTTGATGGTGATCATGTGAAAGTGGAATTATTGTTTTGTGTCGTTTCATAAGTTTCTCTCTAAAAATATAAATTGTCATTTCGAACGGAGAGAGAAATCTTGTAAATTATATAAGATTTCTCAATTGCTAAAGACAAGCTCAATGCACCGCATTTCTATATGACATGCCTAAATATACAAACTCTTCTATCATTCATACTAGAAAACACTAGTCATTGCGATCCCGATTCATCGGGAGAAGCAATCTGTAGAAGATTGCCACGTCGTCCAAAAAATGGACTCCTCGCAATGACAAATGTACAAATTAGTAATTACCCTTTTCTCTTAATATAGGTCTCAAACAATTGGTCGCCCAAATCTTCTGTATAAACCTCATAACCTTTCTCTTCAACCATATGTATTAGTGGTGCTGGTACAAATGGAGTTGAAAGCAAATATAGTTCATCACCAGAAATATCGTGAATCTCTTTTGTTACTTTACCTGCTGGATGAATTCCATTCTCTAAATCAATTTGAGCATCATATTCAATTTTTACATTTTCCTTTTTTGCCCAATCTGGTTTTGTTTTTAGTACGCTCTTTTCTGCATCAAGTTTAATTTCATTTTGTCCAACAGCAGAACGTAGTTGGTTTATCAAGTCCCCAATTTGCACATTTCCTATTGTGGCAGCTTGTTTAAGTGTAGCAACCTTTGCAACAGTTTTTCGTAAAATTGGATTTTTTAGTTTTTTAAATATTGGTGATATTTCAATTAACTTATCCTCAAGTTCCGGATAGTTCTCGAGCAGATCGCCAACCATTGTTTGTGGTGTTATTTCTTTTTTTATAATTTCTTTTACATCACTCATTTTAATCCTCGTAATTTAATATTCTTCTTTCGCCTTCTAAGTTTCTGTACTCAGCAATATCATGGCTCATTTCTACAGTTCCTAGATAATCACCATTTTTATCTTTAACAGCAAAGTATGCTATGTGTACAAATTTATCTCCCATTGGAATCCAGAATTTTGCCTTGCTCTGCTTGCCCGATTTGAAATCCTCCAAAATTTGGTCAACAATATGTACGCTTGAAGGAGGGTGGCAGTATTGCACAAGTCGTCCAATAATAGCTTTGCTACGTGGAAAGACTCTCTCTGGTCCATCAGAAAAATATTTTACTTTATCATCTTTATCAACAAAAGTGAAGTCAACAGGAAGTGAATTTAAGAATCCTTCAAGTTCTTCAGGAGCAAAAGAGCCTGTAGATAGTTTTACTCGTCCGTCACTTTTCGTATCTCCTAAATCTTCTTCATCTAGTTCTGGTTTCCATTCAACTTCTGGATAGTATAAACAATAGCCAATCTCTTCACTTTGTTGTTGAATTTGATACCAATCAATGTCAGTAAGTGTATCCATACTCATTGGAAAAAGTATCTCTTCCTCTTTGTGAATCATATCAACAATTGCTTTTAATGTTGGATTAAAAATCAGCTCATAAAATCCATCCATCTCTTCGTTGGCTGCATTTGGATTTTCATTTAGAAGTTGAAGAGATGATTTCATAAATGCACGTGTTTCATCATGCTTACCCCACATCACCATTGGTGGTCCGGTTATTTCATACTTTTCAAGATATGGGAATAATAGATTTTCTAATTTCAGATAATGTTTTTCAACATCCATTAGCTCATTAAAAAGTGTGTGGATTGCAATTATGTTTTTTCTATCGCTTGCACTTTTTTCACCTTCAGTAATTCCACTTTGGAAATGCTTAATTTTTTCAGTTTGTAATTTAAGTGCTGCATTCTCTTTTTTTAGAACATCTATTGGATGCCCCTCTGGTATATCTTTTGCCATCGATGTATCTATTGCATCTCCTAGTGCATCAGAGTGTAGGTCGCAAAGCTTCAGAACTTCTTCACGGTCAAGCCCTTCCTCAATCAACTCTTCTTCTGCTTGAACAACCTCGCTGTATGGAACGCTACCCATCATTTCAACTAATTTTGCTTGCGTCTCCTCGGCAGTATCACCATCGTGCAATCCAAGAATTAACTTTTTTAATTGGTCAACTCTATTACGACTATTATTTATAAATTCACTCATTATATATTCCTTAACTTTTTCTTAAACAGATTTATTTTTCTGATTTAAAATTACTGTTTATTTAGATTCAATACAAATAAAAAAGATTCAAAATAAAATAGTTCTCATCTTAAGATAATGTTGGTTTTTCAAACTCTGACAGTTTTTGTCGGGTGAGAAATCTTTTTAATTATGAAGAATTTCGCAATTATAAGAAAACATGTCATTGCGATCCCGATTTATCGGGAGAAGCAATCTGTGCAAGATTGCCACGTCGTCCAAAAACATGGTCTCCTCGCAATGACATGCCATCTCAAGAAAAGATATATTTAAAAACATTGTAACAATTTCACTCTCTAATTCGTCTTTACGTTAGAAGCACTAAAACAATGCTTCTTTAATCAGTTTTTAACTAATTATTATAAATGAATCTAAAATCGACAAAATATAATTACCTGTTTCAGCAATATAAAAATGACATTTACCATTACTCACTTTATATGCTCGGAAATAGATTTGATGCTGTTCAGGATGTTCTTATCAAAACTTGGGAAAATATAAATGGTTTTAATATACTCTCAGCTAAAGCTTGGATGATAAAAACAACTCATAATCGGTGTCTTGATTTATTAAGAAAACGGAAGCGTAGTTTAAATAATGAGGTTCCAATTGATGAAAACTTTGAAGAAAATTTTATCAATCCAAATGAAACTGATTTGAATACAATGGTTAACGATAAAATAAATTCAGAGCAGATCAAATTGAAAATTAATATTCTTCCGGATAACTTAAAATCAGTATTTGTTCTTTACGAAATTCAAGGATTCAAATATAGAGAAATTAGCAAAGCATTAGATATTCCATTAAACAGCGTAAAAGTCTATTTAATGCGAGCAAGAAAAAAATTACAAGAGGAATTAAAAAGTTATGAATTACAAGAAGTCATCTAATATAAGTGAAGAGTTGCTCGACAGAATAGTATCTGTTGCGTACGGTAACGCTTCCTTTCTTGAGAAGAGACGAATTGAAAAACTGGCCTCTGAAAACGAAAAAGTTCATGAATTACTGAACGAATATAGAAGCACAGCTAATACAGTTCATTCTATTCCAAAAGAAGAGTATGAAGGGAAGTTAAAGCTCCAAACAATTTCAGAGTCAAACAGTTCAATTTTTGATGATGTTTATCTAATTCTTATCGCAAAACCATTAGTATCTGCAGCTGCAACAATTCTTTTAATTTTTGCAATTACATTTTCACTATTCAATAATAGAGAATTAACGTATGAAGGGTACTCATTAGCTGAAGTTCAAAAAGCAAATTTAGAAAGCAAACAGGCATTACTATTTGTAAGTAAAATTTTTAGTAAAACGACGCAACAACTAACCGATGACATTCTCATAAATGAAGTTTCGAAACCGATTAAAGAAGGAATGAATACAGTAAATAAATTATTTAATAAGGACAAAAGAAATGAAATCTAAAACATTATTGAGCATTGCATTGTTATTTATTGCAACTCTAACATTCGGACAGAAAAATGATTACACAAAATACAAAGGATTTGTAGATTTTGGAAATTTGGAAAAATTTGAGACTAGCGAAGAGGTGGTAGAAGTTGTTATTGAAGAACATCTTTTACGAATGGTTTCAAAAATGGCTGGGAAAAACGAACCAGAATTAAGAGAAGTTCTTGATGGAATAAAACTTATAAAAGTTCATACTTTTGGTATATCAGATGAAAACTATGCCGAACTTGCAGATATTGTTAAAAAAGTTGATAAAAAACTTATGACTGATGGATGGGACAGAATAGTAAAAACTCGTTCGAAAGATGAAGTTGTGAGTGTATTTATTCTTACATCTAATGAAGAAAACATTGATGGGCTTGTTGTTACAACAGTTGAAAAAGGTAGAGAAGCGGTCTTTGTAAATATAGTTGGAGATATTGATTTAGAAACTATTGGTGAGTTGAGTGACAAATTTGACATTCCATCAATTGGCGATTTAAATGACCACAAGCGCAAAGATAAGGACTCTGATAAAGAAGACCATGATTCTGATGGTAACAACTAGGAGAATATTATGAATCAAAAAAAAATAAAATTTATAATGGGCATCCTTTTAGTTGCCCTACTATCTACTGGCTGTATTGGGGTTGATAGAGGTTTCAGAAGTATTAGAGATTATGTATTAGATTCATCTAACAATCAGTTTGAAAAGGAGTTTGAGTTTTCATTTGGATCTGTTAGCATTACAATGGCTGAACTTGTAATGAATTTTGCAGACGTTGAAGAACCTATTGAAGAAATACTAAGCGAAATTTCAAGCGTGCAGGTTGGTGTTTATAACAATAACTCTGAAGCTAAAATTAAACCTAGTTTTGAAGAGGCAAAATTTCTAACGAATAAAATGAAAAAGGCTGGATGGGATTGCATAGTCCGCTCTGTAAATAGAAACGAAATGGTCGCTATTTTTGTTAAAGCACACGGTGATGAATTGAATCAACTCTATGTAATCTCTGTAAATAATGATAAAGTAGTTCTTGCAGAGGTTCTTGGAAATCTTCACAAAATAATTGAAATAGCAATCCGTGAAAGAGGGTTAGATTTCGCAATGGACCACTAATTCTAACAATTTATTATGACGACTCATTTATCCGGCTAATGGTAGTTTGGGTCGTCATAAACAAAACAATCGTTTGTAAATCCCAAATAATATTTTACTTTTAATGCCCTAAAAATAATTATTTACAAAATAATCGAGGCTTATCAATGGCACTAAAATATTGGTTAATGAAATCGGAACCAAATGCATATTCAATAGATGATTTAGTAAAGGATAAAAAAACTCATTGGGATGGAGTAAGAAACTATCAAGCTCGTAATTTTATGCGAGACGATATGAAGAAGGGAGATAAAGTTCTTTTCTACCATAGCAATGCAAAACCAACCGCTGTTGTTGGTATTTGTGAAATTGTTAAAGAAGGCTATCCTGATTTTACTGCATTTGATCCTGAGGACAAACACTTTGATCCTAAAAGCAAAGAGGATAAACCAACTTGGATTATGGTTGACATCAAACTTGAGAGTAAATTAGAACGTCCAGTTACACTTGAAGAAATAAAAGAGAATCCAAAGCTACAGAACATGCGTCTTGTTCAAAGGGGTAATCGTCTCTCAGTAATGCCTGCAGAAAAAAAGGAGTTTAACGAAATAATTAGAATGAGTAAAAAGTAAAATTAGATGAAGTAATTACTACCCCTCTTATTGTAGTAATTACTTCTACTACTTTCCAACAAAATTACTACACCCCAATATTAGTGCATAAATAACTGCATTTCATTTCATAAAACTCAATATTAATTTAAGTTCTAAATGGTACATTTTTTGTACTTAAATAGAAAACGATTTAACATGAAAAAATAATAGGCTAAAGATGTTTAATGAAATGAATGATAATCTAGGATGGGAGTTATGGAAAGAGCTTACATCAACAACTGAAAATCTAGAAAAATCACATACAAGAAGAGTTTCTCATTTGAACTTAACTAATCCACAATTTAATGTATTAGAAACATTAAATTCAGAAGGATCAATGTCATTAAAAGAAATTAGTAAAAAATTAAATGTGACTGGTGCAAATATTACTTGTGTTATGGATAATTTAGAGAAGCATAATTTTGCAGAGAGAATTCCTTCAACAACTGATAGAAGAATAATTAACGCAGAGATGACTGAAGAAGGGAAAAAAGTCTTTAATAAAATCACCCCTATTTATTTAGAATCAATTGACGAAGAGACCAACAAGCTAAGCGATGAAGAAAAAGTTCAACTATTAGAATTGCTGTCAAAATTAAAGAACTGATATCACTTTAGGGTGTGGAATATGAACTATGTTACAACTAACAAAGTTTTCTATCCCAAGCCCTTAATTGTTGTAAACGAAATTCTTTGGGATCTTGTTTTTTGTTTGAACTGTTTTTGCTAGGTTTAAAATACTACTTCAATAATTTTGAGAAAGGACTTATGACAATTTGGAACTTAACAAAACGATATTTCCCATTAGTAGTTTTTTTATTGCCTTTGATTTACTGCTCCAATCCTGTTACTTTTCCACAGGACATTCCTATTTCAGAATTACTTTCAGCACCAGAAATTATTTCAGTAGAGACACAAACTATTAAATTAGAAGCATCGGTATATTTAAATTTACAACCTATGGTTCCCAAAACTCCCATGATAGCTTTCGTTTATATTGAAACCGTAGATAGCACAAATATTTCATCAAATATAAATGCAAAATCTATTTATATAGTTCATGAAAATAATGTTTGGAAATCTCCATTTACTTCCGAGGAACGACCCGAAGAAGAAATGAGACCGTATAGAATTATTGAGGTAGCTAGAGATGGACCTCACTGGGAACCAGAAATTTATGTTGATATAATTGTTAGTTTGGAGATAAATAACAAGTCTTATTTATTAAGAGCAAGTAATCAATTAATAGGGGCAGCATATTAAGAAACCTTATTAAACACAAGAGCAATCCATTCGCCCAACCGCTTTTCCTCAATTAGTTTTATATTAAACTTTGAATAGGCATTAAGAATATCATCTCTATCAGTATAGAGTAACCCAGAAAGAATAATTGTACCATTGGGAATAGTAAGGTTAAATATTGACTCTGCAATTTCAAGTAAAATGTGTTTATTAATATTTGCCAAAATTAAATCGAACGGTTCGTCCTTTACATTTCCAATTTCTGAAAGTCTTACTTCAACTTTTGATTCAACATTGTTAAGCGCAATGTTTTCAATTCCATTTTCTATGCACCACTCATCGTTATCAATTCCGACAACTTCTTCTGCACCAAAGAGAGATGCAGCAATTCCTAGTACTCCAGTACCACTACCTACATCAAGCACACGATTGGCTTTTGCAATGTGCTTATCTAAAAGTTGTAAAACCAATCTCGTGGTTTCATGCTCACCTGTTCCGAAAGACATTTTCGGATCAATTGTAATAACTAGCTGATCTGGTTTAGGTGTATATTTCCTAAACGTAGGTTTAATTACTATTTTATCATTTATTTCAATTACATTTATTTTCTTTTCCCATTCTTCATTCCAGTTAATTTCTTCAATGCTACTCTCCTCTATAGCAAATGATTCAATTAGATTTTCATTTTTAACTTTTGTTAAAAATGCTGCAATCCCATTTTTAGAAATTTCACTATCACCCTCTGCAAATATTACCAGATGATTATCATATTCGTTGAGTCCTTCAATATCCAATTGCCAAAGTAACCCACTGAGTATATCTACATTAAATGGAGTGGTTGAGATGTTAAACTGTTTATGTGTTTTCATATGATTCTCTTTTTAAAATTATCTTCTTAAAATTGATTTTTTGCCCAAAGCACAACTGCTTTGTCATTTCGAACGAACGTGAGAAATCTTTCCTATAGAACGAGATTTCTCCCCACAAAACGAGGTCGAAATGACATCTTCCTCGATTAAACACTTACTCCATGTTAGAAAGTATTTCACATATTCTATCTTGGAAATTCCTAGCCGTGCGTGCACTTCCAACAAAATTTTGTGTGTTGATAGAGAAAGAAATTAAATCACCCGTTTTTGAGTGAAGGTAGCCGGAGAGAGAACTCACACCACTTAATGTACCTGTCTTTGCATGAACATTATTATATGCACTTCCCTCTTTCATTCGGTATTCTAGTGATCCATCAACACCTGCAATTGGGAAAGAATTGTACAGGGTCTCAAATAATTTTGGATGGTACTTATTCATATATCTTAAAATTTCGTTTAGTAACTCAACAGAAACAAGATTGTAATGTGATACTCCAGAGCCATCAACTAATCTATAATCTTTCGGATTAAGCCCAACTTCAACTATCAAACTATCTAATAATTTAATTCCTTTTTTTGCAGATGCATATTTTCCATATTTCTCAAAAGCCAATGCCCGCAATGTCATTTCAGTACTAAGATTATCACTATCTTTATTTAGATTAATAATTACTTCACTAAACAATCTATCTTTTGAAACAATTGTTTTGGCATTATCTGGAGTAATTTGAATTCCACATTTCCCCTCAAAAACAATTCCATATTTTTGAAAAGTCTCTTTTGCTAATGTTAGAAAATATTGGTTAGTGTTTTTCAGATTAACCATAATTGTATCTGGTTCAGCATTAACAAAAAGCCCACCTTCAAGAATTAGAGAATCACTTCTGTTTATCCAGTCGCGAGATATTTTTAACTTAGTTGTATCATTATCAAACGTAGTAATATTATTTACATATTTAAAATAATTTGATTCTGGAATTGTCGTAATTTTAACTTTTTCGCCTAGTTTAGCTGGTTCAATTGCTACATACATTGACACATCATTAATAACAAGTGGGGTCATGTATGGGAAGTTATACGAGGGATCATCATCCCACATCCAACCTTGTCCCCAAAAAAGTGAATCCATATTTGATACATCGGCATATAAATTTCCATTTATTTTTTTAATTCCTTCTTCAACCAATTGCATAACCAGAGTATCTAAATCAGCAGATGTAAAATCTGGATCGAAACCACCTACAAAATAGAGGTCTCCATTTAATATGCCATTTACAATTTCACCATCATGTTTTATTTTTGTTTTGAATTGATAATCAGGACCAAGAAACCTAAGTGCAGTCGAGCTAGTAATAACTTTCATATTTGATGCAGGATGAAACAACAGTTTTTCATTGTGTCTAAATATAATTTCTTTTTGTGTAATATTGTATGCATCAATACCTATTTGACATTTGCGGAAAAACGGGTCTTTAACAAGATAAGCCAATTCGTCTGCTGTGGTAAATTGCTTTTCTTGTGCAAGAATTGAAATCTGTAATAGCATTAAAACTAAAAATAATTTTTTCATTAGAAAAACTCCCTTACTCTAAAATCAATTCCAATTTCGTCTGTTACGAATTGTTTAGCATTTTCTATATCAACAGAACTTAGCCCAACAATTGACATTACAACATTTGTATAATTTTTCGCACGTTTAGCAAAATCAATCATCTCTGCATGAAGACTTTTATCAACTCGCATTAATTTAGCATACTGTACTGGGTCTGTAGAATTTAAGCTAATTGAAATTGAATCAATTACCCCTTCTAACTCAGGAGTTATATCTCGTTTATTAATAAAATTACCATGACCATCACTATTCATACGGGTTTTGCCACCATTAGCTTTCACATAACTTGCAATAGTTTTCACAACACCCCAACGAATTGTAGGCTCGCCATATCCACAAAACACTATCTCATTATATTTTCTTGGATCACCAATTTCAGAGATATAAATTTCTGCTTCTGGTTCTTCTGACTTACTCATTTTAAGACTATATCCATTTATAACTGCATCCCCTTTCCTATCGCAGAATACACAATCTGAGTTACATCTATTAGTAACATTCACATAAAGAGATTCACCAATTTGGTAGGTATAACTTAATTTCATTTTCTCTCCAATTCCAAAAAGCTTGTAGGCATTCCAAGAAGTTGTTCTTGCAACATCTTCCACTCTTAGATGATGTGTCTCAGCCACCACTTCAGCAATTAACGGAATATGTTTTGGCTCATTACGTTTTCCTCTGTGTGGCACTGGAGTTAAGAATGGCGAATCTGTTTCGAGCAAAATATTTTCGACACTCACTTTAGATAGAACTTCACGAACGCTATCCGCCTTTTTGAATGTTATATTTCCTGTAAAAGAAATGTAATGTCCCATCTCTACTAATTCACGAGCATTATCAACTGTTCCAGCAAAGCAATGGTATTGGGCTTTTAATGATGTGTCTGCATACTTACGAGCAAAATCCATTATGTCGTCATTTGAATCACGGTTGTGAATAATTATAGGAAGATCCAATTCCAATGCTAATTCTATTTGTTTAGTAAACGCTTGATGCTGTTTATCCTTTGGCGAAAAGTCATAAAAATAGTCGAGACCAATTTCACCAATAGCTACAACCTTTTCATGTTTAGCCAATTCACGGAGTTCATCAATTAAGCTATCCTCCCAATCCTTAGTATCGTGAGGATGAACACCAACAGCGGCGTATACAGATTCATATTTTTCTGCCAACTTAATTGCTTGCTTGGAAGTCTCAATATCGGTTCCAGGAACAAGCATATATTTTACTCCAGCAGCAAGAGCATTTTTTATTACTTCGTCTCTATCTTCATCAAAATTTTTGAAGAATAAATGTGTGTGTGTGTCTATATACATAGTTGCTTTCTATAATTATATTTTTAATCAGTTTGTGTCATTCCCACATGCTTCCAGTGGGAATCTTTCATAGAATGAGATTCCCGATAAAAACTTTCGGGAATGACCGTTTATTTCCAAAAATCGTCTTTGCGAGGAGTCCAATATTTTGTGGACGACGTGGCAATCTGTAAAAGTGAAAATAATTTGTCAGATTGCTTCGCAAAAAAAAATGCTCGCAATGACTTTGTTATTACTCAACTCTTCCCATTACAAAACATTTTTCATTCAATTCATTAGCAATTGATTTTAATTTTTCAACATCTTCTTTATCAACAATTGCAATCATTCCAACTCCAATGTTAAATGCTACTCGCATCTCATCATCCGAGATCTTTCCAGTATTTTGAATTAGTTTAAATATTGGAGGTAGTTCCCACGCATTCCAGTCAATGTTCAAACTTAATCCGTCTGGAACAACTCGCATTGTGTTGCCTGTAATTCCACCACCCGTAATATGTGAGAATGCATGGACATCCATTTTCTCAATAATTGTCTGAATCAAATTCAAATACGATTTATGAACTTGAAGCAATTCTTCGCCAATACTGTTTTCTAATCCTTCTGGTTTATCGTGAACAGAGTATTTGTCGAACAAAACTTTTCTTGCAAGTGAGTATCCATTTGTATGCAATCCTGTTGATGGAAATCCAATAAGAATATCGCCAGCTTTAACTTTATCACCATTAAGAATTTTTGATTTTTCAATTATGCCAACAATTGTACCCGACATATCATATTCTTCTTCAGCATAAATTCCAGGCATTTCAGCAGTTTCGCCACCAATGAGTGCAACTCCATTTTCACGACACGCTTTGCCAAATCCTTCCATAATATCTTCAGCTACTTTGGGGTCAAGTTTACCAAATGCCATATAGTCCATAAAGTACTGTGGAATTGCTCCACCAACCGCAATATCATTTACGCAATGATTTACTAAATCTTGTCCAACTGTGTCGTGCTTATCCATCAAGAAAGCAACTTTTAATTTTGTGCCAACTCCATCTACACTTGATACGAGAACTGGATTTTCATATTTCTTAAAATCCATCTCGTAGAATGCACCAAAGTGACCAATTCCAGAGAGAACATTTTTGTTAAATGTTGATTTTACAATCTCTTTAATCTTATCAACAGTCTCTTCGCCAGCTTTAATATCTACGCCAGAATCTTTATAGGATATGCTCATTTATAATTCCAATAATTTATTTTTTATAATTCCCAAAGATACAGATTTCATAATATTTATTTCTACAATTGAGCCAAATACTTCACAATTTTTCAAGAAATAATATTAATTGGATTGCTTATTATAGCAAAATGGAATAATTTTATTAGTTGAAAAAAAACATTTTAGATTATAAATAACTTTAAAGGTTGTTATGAAAATTCACGAATATCAAGCAAAAGAAATTTTAAGAAAGTACAATGTTCCTGTGCCAAATGGTATGGTTGCATATACAGTTGAAGAAGCTGTAGCTGCTGCAAAAGAAATTGGTGGTAAAATTAGGGTTGTTAAAGCTCAAATTCATGCTGGTGGACGTGGATTAGGTGGCGGTGTAAAAGTTGCGAAAGGAATTCAAGAAGTTCGTAAATATGCAAAACAAATTCTTGGAATGAACTTAGTTACACATCAAACTGGACCAGAAGGAAAAGAAGTTAAACGCCTGCTTGTTGAGCAAGGTGTAAACATCGAAAAAGAATTCTACGTTGGAATTACACTTGACCGTGCTTCTTCAAAATATACAGTAATGGTTTCTACCGAAGGTGGAATGGAAATTGAAAAAGTTGCTGCTGAATCTCCAGAAAAAATTATTAAGGAATCCGTTGATCCATCAGTTGGTTTGCAAGGATATCAAGCAAGAGCTTTAGCTTTTGGATTAGGACTTGAAGGAATTCAGTTTAAAAATGCAGTAAAGTTTTTACTTAGACTTTACAAAGTTTTTGATGAAACAGATGCATCAATTGTTGAAATAAATCCTTTGGTTGTTACAAAAGAAGGTGACGTAATGGCATTGGATGCAAAAATGAATTTTGATGACAACGCAATGTATAAGCACAAAGACATTTTGGCTTATCGTGATTTAGATGAAGAAGATGCGTTAGAAGTTGAAGCCTCAAAATATAATTTGAACTATATAAAATTAGATGGTAATGTTGGCTGTATGGTTAATGGTGCTGGTCTTGCTATGGCAACAATGGATATCATTAAACTTGCTGGTGGCGATCCTGCAAATTTCCTTGATGTTGGTGGTACTGCAAATAAAGAAACAGTTGCTGCTGGATTTAAAATTATTCTTACCGATCCGAAAGTAAAAGCTATTTTAATAAATATCTTTGGTGGAATTGTAAGATGTGACCGTGTTGCTCAAGGTGTTATTGATGCAGTGAAAGAGGAGAAAGTTGAAATTCCTATTATTATTAGACTTGATGGAACAAATGCTGAAGAAGCGAAAGTATTATTGAATAAATCTAAAATGAACTTTGAAGTTGCTGGTACATTAAAAGAAGCAGCCGAAAAAGTTACTGCTGTTTTAGCACAGTAGCTGTTCCAAGAAAAAGAGACTGACTCAAAAGCAAATAAAATGTTAATCTGAGAAGTGAAGCGACATAAGAATCTTCTGTATTCGCTTTAATTTAGAGAATTCTATCTCAATGGAAATGACATGAACCACTTTTGAGTAAGTCTTTTAGGGCAAGTTTTGAATAAACACTTTTTTTTAGTGAGTAATTCATAATAATTCACTCTCAGAATGATTACTGAAGATTTTATTTAATTCCCAAATATGTAAGAAATTTATTCTGAAAGAATTTGAATCAGAAAAAAACTCAACTAAACCAATTTCCTTATTCGGGTATATTAAATCCGAAAATACAACTTCACCATCATTGCAAAATAGTTCAATTGATGAAGAATCAATAAAAAGATGAAGTGTCAGTTTCCCATCCTTTAACATAACTGGTGCTGAATGATTTACCTGAGATTTATCAAAAAATTCACTTTCTCCAGATTTAGATCTATCAAGATAAACTATTGATCTATCCTTTCTATAACCGCAACGTATTTCCTCACCTATCTTATTTTTAATTATCACACCAAAACATGTTGAATTGTTCGGTTCAAATTCAACCAACAATTCAAAAGGTGATCTAATATTATTAGATGCTAATAATTTATTATTTACTTCTGTAATCGATATTTTTTCAAAAGTCAATTTCCTTTTACGTAAACTCTTTAATTCCGATATTGGTTTTTGAATTAATTTAATACTTTTATCAATAGATTTCAGAGATATTTCTCTTGGGATAGACAACATTCCTCGCCAAGGTGATGTAGGAGCCTTATCGGCATAATCCCAATTGTTCATCCAACCGAACCAAATTCTTCGCCCATCCTTACTTGGGATATCTGAATACGAAACTGCTGCGTAAAAATCTGAACCGTAATCAATCCAATTACGAGTTTGTTTAACATTACTGTTTTCACAAAATGATTCGCCATTAAAATCACCGATAAAATAGATCATACCCGAACCTCCAGCAATACCTCCTTTAATTATACTTAATGTTAAAATCCATTTTGTCCTTCTATCATTAAGTTTTAGTGGAAATAAATCGGGGCATTCCCAGATGCCTTCATTATTATGATTCGATGAACAAAAATTGCTACGATGTTTCCAATTCAAAAGGTTAGCTGAACTATATATACTTATTTTTCTTTCTTCAGATAAAGCAACCACCATAATCCATTGTTTATCTTTCTCATACCAAAATACTTTTGGATCACGAAAATTTTTAGATCCAATATCGATTAAAGGATTATTCTTATATTTATTCCATGTTAGACCTTTATCTAATGAATAAGCTAAGCATTGATATTGTTGACCGTCTATTTTTCGATGTCCCGTGTATATTGCAATTAGTGGAGCAGATTGACCATCGCCCAATCCAGTAGTGTTTCTCCAATCAACAACAACTGATCCGGAAAATATCATATCTGTTTCGTCTTCTTGAATTGCAACAGGTAAGTGTTTCCAATGAATTAGGTCCTTGCTAACAGCATGTCCCCAACTCATATGCCCCCATTTGTTTTCGAAGGGATTGTGTTGATAAAACAAATGATACACCCCTTTATATAAAACCAATCCATTTGGATCATTCATCCAATTTTTTAGTGGAGTAAAATGGAAATGGGGTCGATATTTATTTGTATAAACTGTTTCCAATTTGATTTGAATAAATAGCTCTTTTGCGGATATTTAATTGTTTTTATTAACCCAACTAGTGTTGAATTTTGGTCAAAATTATTAAATTACATCACCTGTTAAAAGGTCGAAAAATTTAATTTTAGATTTATCCAGTTTGAGATTTATTTTATCTCCAACCGATAGATTGTGTACAGTTGGTACACGACCTACAAATTGGACTTTATCTAATTGAAAATATATGAATAATTCATTACCCATGGTTTCGACAACCTCTAGTTCAGTTTTGATATCATAAGTCACATCTTCCTTAGAACAAACCTCTATTATTTCTGGTCTAATTCCAAGTATCAATTTATTTACATTACTCTTTTTTAACTTTTCTAAAACTTCAGTATCAAACTTAATTGTTAAATCTTCTTTAAAACTAGTAAAAATATTATCTGACTCTATATTAATATTCCCTTCAATAAAATTCATAGACGGACTTCCAATAAAACTAGCTACAAATTTGTTGTTTGGCATATTGTAAACATCAATGGGTTTATCAATTTGTTGAATAAATCCATCTTTCATAACAACAATTCTATCCCCCATTGTCATAGCTTCAGTCTGATCGTGCGTAACATAAATAATAGTTGCCTCGAGACGTTTGTGTAATTTTGCAATTTCGGTTCTCATCTGAACTCTAAGTTTAGCATCTAAATTACTAAGTGGTTCATCAAACAGAAATACTTTTGGTTTTCTAACAATTGCTCTCCCAACTGCGACGCGTTGTCTCTGTCCACCAGATAACGCTTTAGGTTTGCGTTGAAGAAGATCTTGAATGTCAAGAATTTCTGCGGCTTCCTCAACTCTCTTCTTTATTTCTTCTTTACTTATTTTTCTAAGTTTAAGTCCAAAAGCCAAATTATCAAAAACTGTCATATGAGGGTATAAAGCATAGTTTTGAAATACCATAGCAATATCACGATCTTTAGGCATTTTATCATTCACCTTTTCACCATCGATATATAGATCACCATTTGTTATCTCTTCTAATCCCGCAACCATTCTCAAAGTAGTTGATTTACCGCATCCTGAAGGTCCAACTAGCACCACAAATTCTTTATCCTTTATTTCAATATTTACATCTTTAACTGCAAAGTTCTTTTCATCATAACTTTTTGAGATCTTTACCAAACTTACATCCGACATATATTTACCTTTATGTTTTTCACTTTAAATTCATTTCTGTTGTATAACTATTATTGTAATCAGGATCCATATCAGGGGTACGTGTACCTGCTACTTCATTTGCCATTAAAATAAATACATTCCAACATAATCCTCTAGTTGATACCCACCATTCATTTAATGAATTCCATTTTGTTGGGATAAATTCTTTGCTGAATGGCCATTTAGGATTAAGATAAATCTCTGCCCACACTCTATTCTCCATCAGGATTTTTGCTTTTTTCCAGCCATGCCTTAATCCTACAACGTATGCACAATATTCTGATCTGAACCAACTCCCACCGTTGTAATAAAATCCATCTCTTTTTCCATCGGCGTAATTAATTTCTCCAAACTCTTCAAAAGGCTGATAATCTGGTGAAAGATAAGAAAACTTCTTGACATCATTAGTTAACCTTACACATATTGGTGCAGTTGTACCATATTCAGGATGAGGTGAGTTGGAAACCTTGTTTAAAATGGGCATTTGATTTAAGTGATTTTTTACTATTTCATCAGTTAACAATGGTCTATTAAATAACCACAGAGAAAAAAAATCTGGTTCGAGATCTGTAAAACTGATAATATCAGGAAAATTTCTATCGAACAACATATGTTTCCTTTCTGAATCATAAAAATTTCGGTATTCTTCTTCAGCTTTTTCAATATATGTTTCCGAAATATCGAAACCTAGCTCTTTTATTGTACGTAATGCAATAGCAAGCATACCCTGATTAACTCCTAGTCTATCAGTCTTTGGTTTAAAATCGACAATATCTACTTGGCTCATTGAAAAATGTGATTTGCATATGCCATCTCTATCCATATCAAATTCGTTTAGTACATAATCAACTGCATGTTGAATTTTCTCCACAGGAAGGTTAGCATTGAAACGCCGTTTGTTAAGCATAGCCCAAATTAACCATTGAATAGTAGCCTCATTGTCTTTTGCTTCTGTTGATCCAATTAGAGGAGTAATTATAGTACCTATTGCACCTTTAGGTGTTTGTGTTTTTCCCCATTGTTCCCAGATTGAAAGGTTTAACTTTTTATTATAGGTAGAAATAATTGAAAAAAATGTATCTCTATTATACATATCAGGAGCATAATTCATATTTGGCACATTTAGTGGGGTAAAATCTTTTGTATCAGTAATCCAAGTATGCATTTGTAAATTTGCATACAACATCTTTTCAATGAGCGAACCTTTAAACTTCTTCCCTTCAGCCAAACGTGATTGTGAAGATATCATAAATTGTTGGTGCGACTTCCAAGGTTCAACAAAAACATAAGTGATTTTTTCAACTTTTTTGCCGAGAGGAAGGACATTGTATGGTTCTTGCTGAGGTTGATGCTCACTAATCTTTAAGTCTTTAATTTGGAGTTCGCATTTTTTTCCAGACTGTGTTCCAATAAACATTGAAACAGAATCATTCTCGATATAAGGGACTAAAATACTTCCTTTAAATTGAGTCCACTTGTTTTCAACTGTTTTGAAATTATCGATGTACTTTACTCCGTGTTCAAGCTCAAGTTTTTTTACCCCATCTTTCATTCTAAATAGCTTTACTGCAACGCCTGTATTTCCTTTACACAAAAAAGAAATTGTGTATATTTTTTGATCTTCAAATGGTGTAATAAATTCAATGCCTGCTCTACTTCCATTTTCACCAGCTATAGATATTAAATCTTTCTCTACATATATCTCTGCATTTCCTTCTTTTTGATAAGTACTTAGAATATTTAATACTGTTTCTTTTCCGGAATCAAGGTTGTACATTTCACCAAATGTTTGTTTTATATAATCATTGTTTTTTTCTCTTTCAGATAAACTGACTACTGAAAATAAATTAACATCTGGTAATCTACGCATACCTACAAACCCACCTCCGCGTAGAAGCCGTCTTCGAGTATTTCTTGTAAACTGATTTTTATAACCTGCATCAGTTAACAAACCAACTACATTGTTATCATTTGCGATAAAACCAACTGCAGGAAATATTTCATGTACAAATCCTCCTGGAAAATTATCGTATTCAAATGTAACATACCGTTTTGGCTTCTCTGCTGGTCTTGTTGTTTCTTTTAATATATAATACAAGTTTGGCATATTGGGTTGAAAAAGCTCAACTGTTTTTTTTATTACGTTTGAATTTATAATCTGGTATGTAACAGTAACAGATAAATTTACTTCAAACTCTTTAATGTAAGAGTCTCTTTTTAAGGTAATAATCTTTTTATTGCCCGTCCATTCGTTCCCAGTCCAATGAGGTATATTTGCATCTATACTCATATCAAGATTATACATTTGGAGTGAAAATTCTTCACTATTATTAATCAATAATTTACTATCATTAAAAATCCCAACTCTAAAACCTTGGTCAAAATCTCCAATTGCTTTTAAACTAAGATTCTGACCACACATAACTATTGCAACAAAATAAAATAGTATTGTTAATGGTAGAGTTCTAAATCTGTTAAATAAATATTTCATTATAATTTTCTATATCAGTTTATTAATAGTAATTATCATAGTTAAGTATTTCTTAGATATTATTGAATCAACAACATTTTTTTTGATTCAACAAATCTCTTTGCTGTTATTCTGTAGATGTAAACTCCACTTGCTAAGTTACTTCCATTTGTGTCCTTAAAATTCCAAGCTATATCATGCCAACCGCTTGATAGTTTTTCTGCAATTAATGTTTTAACCTTTCGTCCTAAAAGATCATAAATTGATAGATTTACAAATGAATCGGATTTTATATAAAATCCAATATTTGTTTGCCCATTAAATGGATTCGGGAAATTTTGTTTTAACAAAGATTTTTGAGGTAAATTGGAAATTCTATCATCACTAATTTTTGTATTAATATCATAAAGTTCATTTATTTCGGAATTACTTAATGCATAATCATAAATTCTAATGTCATCAAGTTTACCAGCAAAATTATAACTATTATTTGTTGGTAGAGCTTGTCCAATAGTTAAATCGATAGTGGTTGAATTAATTGAACCACTCCAATATTTAAATGCATCTAGGTTATTATCAAGAAATATCTCTAAATCAGCACCACTATATTGAAGCGAAACAAAATACCATTTTCTAGTTTCCAGTTCAGTTTCAGTATCCAGGTCAACAATACCATTGCTAGTTTTTATTGTCCATCTCAGTTTATTATTTGTAATTGAAGCTTTCCACCTGTTTTCCCAGTTACCATGAGAAATTGGATAAGCTTCACGCTCATAAAACTGATCAATCATCATCCAAAAATTTACACTTATTTCTTGAGTAAAATTAAGAAGGCTATTGTTCTCAACAATTATATAATCATTGCTCCCATCAAATTGCACTGCACTATTCACAGTTCCAAATCTATCTTTGGTGAAATCTGGACCTTTCAGTTCACCATTTAAATTATTTCCACTTTCATCATTTACGTTTCCGGTAAATGGGTAATGTGCAACAAGTGTACCTTTTTCATGTAATGAAAAATCCCGAACTATAACTTCAATACTATCAGAAACTGAAAATCCATTTTGATTAATAACATTACAGCCAATAAAATAATTACCTTCGGTACTTGGAGCTTGCCATACAACTTGCGATCCTGAACCAGAAAGAGAACCAAATCTTGCAGACCATTGATATTCCAGTATTTCACCACTCTCATTTAATACTATACATTCTATAGATGATTCATTAGATAAATCAATCTTTCTTGGAGAAGCTTTTATCATTTCAATTTTAGGTGGTTCAATTACTTCCTCTGTAACATTTATTATAAGATTCAATGTATCACTATCTCCAGCAATATCAGAAACAATAGCTCTAACATTATAGGAACCTTTTTGATTTGGGACAATCCAATTAATTATACTACTATCTTTCTCAATTATTTCTCCATTAATTTCCCAAGCATATCTTAGTTCATCTCCATCTAAATCGACTGCAGTAGCATAGATAGGAATTGTTGAATTAATTGTTACCGTACTATCACTAATTGCAAGTGCCTTTAATCTTGGGGGATGATTATCCACAAGATTAGCAGAATTATAATCAACTATTTTTCCATTTATAAACATTTTGTGAAGATCAAAATTCACATCCCCACCAGAAGGAATTATTACAACAATTATTGCACTATTGCCTTCTATAATTAAATCAATCTCACCAGAAACTGAATGCTGAATAAAGTTATTGTTTACAGATTCATAAATATCAAAGCTTCCAGATTGCAAATTCAGCTTAACCGTTTTGGATTCATTGTAAGGATTATAATATAAGAAGGTTGGATATGTTTCAGAATGGTAGTAATCAGTTTTAAGAAGATCGAGCTGTAAAATTTTACTTACGTTTGTCGTGTCAATTATTCCACCCAAAATTCCAACATGCGATGATCCATATAAACCCAAATTAGTTGCCGCCCATCCTCCAGCTACAGCATCCCCAGTAGCGAAAGGACTATTCATGTTTTTATCCTCTCTAAGCGCTTCGTAGGCTATATAAGAATTTGGATCATTAACTTTTGCCCAATCTTCATTTTCTTGATTTTCATCAGGCAAATACTTTGGATAAAAGAGTCGTGCTGAGTTAGCCGCATTTAATGTCCATTTTCCAATTGCTCTTGCATACTGCTCATCATATCGAACTAAAGGTACGAGAGCACCAATTTGTTCAAAAGTATTCATCGCAAATGCGTAATCATTATTACCGTTTACTTCTCCAATTAATCCATTCACTTCATAGTCGCCCCACTTTCCCACAATGGCACCCCAGTTGCGCAATTGACCAACATTAAAACACCAATTTAGAATTTTATTTAGATCATAATCAGTTCCAACTTCTGCATTCATTCTGGCAGCCACAAGAGCACCATATGATAACTGTAATTCATAACTAGGATTATCAGAAAGACCATCTAAGAATTCTAAAGACCACTCAGCACCTATACGATATTTTTCATCTCCTGTTTCCACATATGCATTATAAAGTAGCCAAGCAATAGCACCTGCAGCTTCTGGCTCAAGTACACCAGTTGAATTTCCAGTCATTGTTGATAACGACCAAGCACGATAATACATTACCGCTTTGCGCCATGGGGTCGCTCTTGCACTCATATTTTCAATTGCTGTAAGCCATTGATCAGCAATTTTAACAAATTGATAATCAAAATCTCCAGTACCAGGATATAAATCATTTAACTGGTAAAAAAAGATGTTCGGCATAGTATCATACCACCAGTCGCCACCACTACTTCCTTGTGGTCCATTGAGATATACATTTTCTGCTGAACGTTTATTAAAGTACTCCTCACACATCAATACCCAGTTATAACCTCTATCATTTGTTTTATCAATGCCATTCAATGAAGCACTAACTACAGCTGGAAGAACATTAATTGCTTCTCCATTTTCTGCATTAACGGTACCTATATATGAATGAATACCAAAACTATTATGTTCATGATAATTTATTGTAGAACCATTTATAAATATTGCTGGAAGATAATTACCAGATGAGTTTAGATCAAAAATTAACGAATCATAACCAACAGCTATGCTTTTAAAATCTGGCAAATCATATGTTAGCGGATAGTTCGGCATCTGCTCAATTCGACCAATAGATATTTGCTGTGCTGAAATATCACAAACAAAATTCATAGCGAACAAAATAATTGTCGAGATTTTTATAATTGTAGATATTATTTTTTTGTTTATCATTTACTATTTTATAAATATTGGTTGAGCATTCTAAGTTTTAATTTATCTATTTCAAATATAACATCATCTATTTTTGTAAAGCTTATTTCCCTCTTCTCTCCACCCAACAATATAAAGCCTCTCTCTTCAAAAACAATTTCTGGATGATAAAGATCAACAAATAATGCCAAATTATTTGATTCGATGAATAATTTGTTTTCGTTAATTTTAGAGAAATCGTATGATATTTCAGGTTCCAGTAGTCTTTTATGCTTCCATCTTCCCTTAGTAAAATAGTTTCTATTAACTACGCCGCTTGTCTCATCAAAAATTGTAAAAACCATTATATTATTTTCATCTATTTTTTCAAACCATTCGTTTAATATAATTTTAGATTCAAATCGCGAAACCTCTATTTCGACATCTAACTTTTCAATAGTTTCAGATGAATGTAGTTCAACAAGAGATAAGCTTAAAGTTCCTCTAAATTCTTTGTGTCCATCATTTTTAACAATCAGTTTTGGAGTATTTTCTTTCTCATTTATTAGAAGGATTATATTGCTAAAAATGTTTTTAACAAAGTGATAAGCTAATTTTGGTTTTATTTCAGAATCGACTATTGCCCAACTAGTAACAGGCCAACAATCATTTAACTGCCAAATAATACTACCATTAGTAACATCATTAGAGCGCCAATGTTCAATGCAAGTTTTAAGGGCAAACCCTTGATTTAACTGAGTTAGATAGATGTAATCATCAAATTCTGTAACTATTGGAAGATGTCCACTTAAAAATCGAGTTAGTCGTTCTGGACCTTCTACTTGCTTATTATGGAATTCGAATAATCTATCTTGGATTTTATAATTTTCTTTGGGCAGACATTTTTTAAATGTATCAAGATTTGCTGGTCCCTGAAATCCGAACTCAGATACAAATTTACTTTTGTCATTTTTTACTTCAGTATAATCTTGCCACATACTCCAAATATTCCATTGATGTGTATTCCCTTCATCAGAATTATTTGGCGCAATACTATTGCCAAATGGAGATGAAGGCCAATATGGTCTTATGTTATCAAGGCTCTGCAATAAATTTGGAATTATTTTATGATAAATTTTATAACCTGACATTTCTTCAATTGGCAAGGTTTCATTCTGAGTCCACCCCCATTCGTTTTCATTATTACCACACCAAATTGCTATAGATGGATGGAGCCTTAACCTAATTACAGTTTGCTTTACTTCTTCAGTTACATTTTCTATAAACTTATTGTGTTCTGGATATGCTCCGCAAGCAAACATAAAATCTTGCCAGACAAGTAAACCTAACTGATCACAAATATTATAAAATTCATTATTTTCATATACACCACCACCCCAAACACGTACCATATTAACATTCGCATCTTTAGCGAGGGAAAGAAGTTTATCATATTTTGAACTATCTACACGTGGTAAAAAAGAATCAGCAGGAATCCAGTTTACACCCTTTATAAATACTTTTGAGTCATTTATTTTAAAATGAAAAGAGTTTTCCTCATTCTCATTTTTTAATATTAATTCAGTCTTTCTAATCCCAACATTTTTTTTAAATACTGCAATTGAATTATTATTACAATCAAAAGCTTTAATACTTAGGTTATACAAATTTGCATCACCTAAACCATTTGGATACCATAATTTTGGACTATCCAGTTTAATTGAATGGACAATTTGCGAATCTGAAATATTTTCGATAATCTCCTTTTTTTCAGAATCCTCAAAACACAAATTTATTTCAAGTCTTTCTACTTTCTCAAGCTCTCCAACTAAATTGAATTGCAGCAATAAATCAGCGTGATTTTTAGATAGATTTATTGTATCAAATTTAACATCATCAATTTTATGAGTTGGTTCTTCAATCAAATAAACATCTTTCCAGATACCAACTGTAGGAAAACTTGGCCCCCAGTCCCAACCAAATGAATATTGAGCTTTTCTCAGATAGACACGTTCTGAGGCTAATGCAACTTGTAATTTGCCCATCTCACTTTCAAGTTTTTTCCCGTAATTTATTGGAGATTGGAAAACAATTTTTAAAATATTTTTATCTTTTAAAAGTTTAGTTACACTATATCTATGTCCAATAAACATATTATCTGCATTTCCGAGCAGTTCGCCATTTAATCTAATTTCGGCTATTGTATCAAGCCCTTCAAATAGTAGGGAATACTCTTTCGATAGATTAATTGAATCGGAGTTAAATTGTAGTTCATATTCCCAATCGCAATTATTTATCCAAGTTATTTTTAATTCGTTATCAGAATAAAATGGATCATCTATAATACCTTCAGTCATTAAATCCGTATGAATTGTTCCAGGTACTTCAGCACTATACCATTTATTCTCAATCAGTTTACCAAACGATTTTTCTTCACTACAGTTTGGAAGAATTCTGAATTTCCAGTTTTTATTTAGCTTCATTTTATTATTATCTATTATTTTATTAGTTTTTCTTTAGGTATGTATGTAATTCGACAGTATAAATCTAATTCGCCAGATGCCAAAATAAAGTTCTTTTTATCTTCCACAACACCAGAAGTAAATACAACATTTTCTACATATTTGTGATCTTCGAGGTAATCTGTTAACTTAGGATTAGCTATAAGTATAGGTTTTTCAATCGTATCTGTAATAATTTTTTCAGGTTGTTCCAAATCCAACATTGCCCAGAAAGTATTATATATTCCAACTTCATCTTTTGATTCAACACCGTGAAAAAAAACAAGCCATCCTTTACTTGTTTTTATTGGAGGCGCACCTCCACCAACTTTTTTAGATATCTTAGAATTTTTCTTTAATACAATTAATGGTACATCTAAAGGTTTCCAATGAAGTAAATCTGGCGACTGGGCAATATTGATTGAAGGTCCGCCAATTATATTGGATTGATCTGGAGATATAAAATAGTGATCACCTAGTGGTCTTGTTAATGCAAAATACTTTCCCAAAATACGTTCAGGAAACAAAACCATATCTTTGTTCTGATGATCAAGAATAATTCCTAAACATTCGTAATCCAAACCATTATCAGATCTATAAAGAACAGTTGTGTGCCTAGTAGTACTAACGCAACACGCCGTCATGTAATATTTGTTTTCAATTTTTGTTATTCGTGCATCTTCAATACCATATTCCTGATAAAACTCAGTTGGTACTATAGCCTTTTCATAATGAATTTTTATAACATCGAGTCCATCTGCTGATAATTCGACAGGTAAAAGCCATGAAAAAGATGTTAAAGCATAATTTTTACAATGTGTATGTTTTTTTGATAAATATTTTCTAGGGTCATCAGTATAAAATTCGCTTAAGTTATATTCATCAATAATATATTGCGATTTTACTGGTTTGCGGATTACTCTTAATTTTTCAGCAACAACATTTTCCTTTAGTGCTTCTGCAATTCTAACCATAATTAAAAGATTGCCATTGGGTAACCTTGTAAATCCGGGGTTAAAAGCACCCAGGACGTATGTTTCCTCATCTATTCCATCACGCAACGGAGAGTTAAAAAGATCAACATCCTTTGGTGAAAATATAATTTTATCAATTGCGTAGTTATTTGGCATCGTTTCTTAATTCTTTTAAAATAGTATAAGATATTTTATTTTGACTGATTTTTTGTATCGATAATAATGCTTCTATTGTAGATTCAGCACCTGAGTTTTTATTCACTTCTGTTTCTGATATAATACCATCATAGCATACGCCTGAATCTTCATGATACATTTTTATTTTGGCAATATTATCACCATAAAACCAATTGGCCATTTCTCCAGCAAGCTCGGCATATCTATCATCACCGGTTAAATCATTAGCTTTTATGGAAGCAAATATCATCGGACGGATGGAATAGGCAATCTGGGCAAATTGATGTTCCTTCATCAAATTATATTTATTATCGATTTTTGCTGTATGGAATTCGCTTACCATCTTTACAGTTTTTACAGTTTGACAAAAATTATCAAGTTCATAGAGAGCAGTTTCCAAATACTTTTTTTCTCCAGTTACTTCATAAGCAGATAGCAAAGCATAACTTTGCGAGTTTCCCCAAGCATGCCAAACATTTTGCCAACTTAAGATAGCTCCATCATAGAGAAATGATTTATCTCTAATCTGCATCATCGAGATACCATCAGATAAATTCTTTATAATTGTTATTACAGAATTATCATTGAACAATTTTGAATACTTAGATAAAGCAATAACAAGCAAAGCTGCCTGATCAGATGCTGTATTATGTGGAAGCCATGTGGGCAAATTAATGCCTTTAATTTCTGTTGTTTCTTTGGTTTTTACAATATTTGTTTTGATTGCTTTAACTGTAGAATTGATTTGCTTTGACATTTTGCTAGCTGTTGTCTCATCTTCCAATTTAATTATGTCATAAACTTCTACCAAAACCCAGAATGCACGCCAAGACCACCATCCTGCTCTATTTTCACTATTCTGATGTGTTTTATTTATCGAATAATCTGGAAAAATAAAATTATAATAAAACCCATTTTCCGACTGCATATACATTATATATTCAATCAGCATTTTTGTTTTTCTTAGAGAGCCCTTATTGCCATTTATTCTAAAATCTTCTGCATAGTATATTGCAGCTCTTGCTACATCATCAACACACGTAAAGCCTTCATCATCATCACCAACCCAATCGTAATTAGGAAATTCAGAATATATATGAATAACTGCCATGTCAATATTATCAACAACAATCTCTTCATATAGTTGATCAAGATGATTATGGTTAACATATAAATCATCCTTATTCGCAGAGCTTTGGCAAAAAAGAAGAAGATGTGATAAAAAAACAAAATAGAGAGAAAGAAAAAGGGTTTTAGTTTTTATCATTTTCTATCCAATCTGTTTACATAATGATAAAAGATAATCCACAGTTGTTTCAGCAATACAAATATTTGTATCTGCACCAGAATAATAAATCTTGATACTACCATCAGGTTCGACTATCCAACCATTTGTGAAAACAACATTCCCAACATCACCGATTCTCTCATAGCCATGCTCAGGCTGCAATATTGGTGCTTTTGTTCTTCCAATTTCAATCCAAGGATTATCAATATCTAGTAACATTGCACCGACCTTGTATATGTTTGCACCAAAATTCCTAACTCCATGATATAATAATAGCCATCCAGCATCGGTTCTAATAGGGGGGGTAGAACCACCAATTTTATTTGCTTCCCAGCTTCCAGGAGTTTTATTGGCAAGAATCTGATAGTTTCCCCAATGTATTAAATCTGGACTTTTATTTATCCACATATCACAACTATCCTCTGCTGATGGTCTATCTATTTTCCAATAAAATCCATTTATTTTTTCTGGAAATATTGCAGCGTCTTTATTTGAAGGTTCGGTAATAGGACCATGTATTTTAAAATTCTCAAAATCTTCAGTTTCAGCTAATATTACAAGTGGCATATACTTTGAATAACCTGTATATGTTAGGTAGTATTTCCCTTCCAACTCAGTAACACGTGTATCTTCAATTCCCCATTCAACATATTTAAAATATTCTCCATGATCTTCAGGAGTTAAACATGGTTTATCATCCAATTTAAATTTATAGCCATCATCACTTCTTGCCAGTATAAATGAAGATCTGCCATTGGGCATTTCCACTCGACAAACTAAAATATATTGATTCTTAAATTTTACAGCACCTGCATTAAAAATACTATTTACTCTAAAAGGCACATCAGCACTAGTTAATATTGGATTATTCGTAAATTTATTAACTTCCATTATATCGTTCCATTTTTATCTAAAATTTAGTTCATCGATTTTATTAAATTATCTATATCTACATTTGCAAAACTACATGCCGAATCTGAAACTGCATACGGAATTATCAACTTATTATTATGAATCATTGAACCACATGAATAAACAACATTTGGAACATATCCCTCTCGTTCATTTTCATCAGGTTGAAGTAGTGGTTCCCTAAGTGTGGCCTTAATTTTAGTAGGGTTTTTCTTATCCAACAACATTGCTCCCATTACATACCGCCGCATTGGCCCTACTGAATGGGTTAATAACAACCAACCATCGTTAACTTCTATTGGCGATCCACAATTACCAATCTGTATAAATTCCCACGGTTCTGAAGGTGTACTTAAAATTTCTGCTTTGTTCCACACCATCAAATCTTCTGAGGACATCATATACATATTCTCCCCATCAATTCTGGAATTCATAAAATATTTCCCATCTATTTTCTTTGGAAATAATGCCATACCTTTATCAGAAGATGTTTTACCATGCATGGAGTGAATTATAAATTTGGAGAAATTATTCGTTTCAATTATTTGGGATTGTATTTTGTGTCCGTTATAAGCAGTATAAGTTCCAAAATACTTATGCTCATCAGAATCAAGAAACTTCACAAACCGTACATCTTCCATTCCCATAGATTCAGCTTCAGATATTGGAAATAGAACTTTTTCATTCAATTTAATTTCCTTATCAAATTGACATG
>CBDUTO010000040.1:0-33002 GCA_965370315.1 uncultured Melioribacteraceae bacterium | reverse complement strand
CCACATTATTTTACTACATGGAAAAAATTGAAATTATCACTGGTAAAATAAGAGTTGGTAAAACTACATATCTTGAAAACTATCTAAAGAACAATACCAATATCAAAGGAATTCTACAACCTGTCATTGAAGGAGAAAGATTTTTTAAGGATGTGGAATCTAAAGAAGCAAAGCAAATAACAGCAAAATCTGAAAACGATGGAACCTTTACCATTGGGAAATACATTTTTAATCTTAATACTTTTGAGTGGGCAAAAAAGAGATTAGAATCTATTCTCTTAGAAGATTTTAATACAATTGTAATTGATGAATATGGACCATTGGAGTTTGAAAACAAAGGACTTGAGCCAGTAGTTTCAGAAATTGTTTCGGTAATTTTAAGAAGTAGTAACCAGAAGTTAATAATTGTAATTCGGGATACGTTAGTTGATAAGTTTATACAAAAATTTCAGTTATCAACTGAAAATATTAAAATAACAAAGATTAGTCGAGACTCTTAATTTGATTTATTTTTTTAATTTCACCAGCAATCACAATTGAATCAATATCCTTAAAAATATAATCTGGGTTTGGAATTGCATTTATATTCATTTCATTTTTTTTATTACTTTTAATTGAAAGCACATCCACTCCATATTTGGCTCTAATATTAAGCTCTTTTATCGATTTACCTACAAATGAACTGGGTGCTTTTACTTCTGCAAGTGAGTAGCCTTCCATAAAATGAATATTTGTTACTTCCTCTTTCATCGAAATGCTACTTGCAAGATTATTTGTTAACTCTATTCTGTTAATCTCTTTCTGATATGCGTCTTGTATATCTTTTCTCCAAAGCATTCCAATAATTTTTTTAGAGTTAAATGTTTCTACAATTGGAATAGCTTCAAAATCGCGAACTCTCATTAGTTCTAATGCTTGTTTACAATTATCTTCTGGAGTTAAAACTTTAAAATCAGTATTTGCTAAATCTCCAGCAATTAAAAGAGAGTTTAAAGAATCTTTTTCAAATAACAACTCTTTTAAATCATTCATTGAAATAATTCCAACAATATTTTCTTTTTTGTTGATAACAGGAAATTCAACACCCTTTCCGCTTAATACAGTATTAACTACTTTACTAAAATTATCAGAGACTTCAATAGGAGTATATTCCTTATTATAAACATTTTTAATGGATATAGATTCCATTACATTTGTTTCGGTTCCCTCTTTTATACTAATTCCACGTAATAGTAACTTCAAAGTATAGATAGATTCGCGCGATAAATATGACGATACGATTAAGCTAACTATTGAGGTAATCATTAACGGAAGTATAATTTCGTAATCGTATGTAAGTTCAAAGACTATTATTATAGCTGTAATTGGAGCTCGTGTTGTACCTGCAACTAATCCGCCCATTGCAACTAATGCGTAGGCGCCAGGATTAGCAGTAATATCAGGGAAAAACTGATTTGCAATATCGCCCATAAAATAACCAAGCATAGCACCCATAAAAAGAGAAGGCGCAAAGATACCACCAGAGCCACCAGAGCCAAGAGTAAGCGAAGTTGAAATGATTTTTAGAAAAACTAGACCAAGCGCAATATACCAAATCATTTCACCGTGAAGAGCACTATTTATTGTGTCATATCCAACACCCATTACTTGCGGAAATAGAAGAGCCATAAGACCAATTCCAAGACCACCAATAACTGGTTTTAGATATTCTGGAATATTAACCTTTTCATCAAAAAAGTCTTCTGAGTAGTATAACACTTTTATGAAAAGATAAGAGACCAATCCACATGCTGCACCAAGGATAAAGTAGAATCCTAATTCATATGGAGAGGCGTACTCGTATGCAGGAACTGTAAATGCGGCGAGGTTTCCCTCATAACTATGCGAAATTACAGTTGCCATTACGGCTGATATAACTATGGGAGAAAATTGTGCGACTGCAAAATCCATCAAAATAATTTCAACAGCAAAAAGAGCACCTGCAATTGGCGCATTAAAGGCAGCTGCAATACCGGCAGCAGCACCACAGGCAACTAAAGTTTTTAATTTTTTTTGAGGAACTTTAAAAAGTTGTCCAACAGTTGAGCCAATACTTGAGCCAATCTGGATTATTGGACCCTCACGCCCCACAGACCCCCCTGTACCAATGGTAATTGCCGAGGCGAGTGCTTTTACAGCTGCAACACGAGGGCGAATTTTTCCTCCCTTTAAAAGTATTGCTTGCATCACCTCTGGAACTCCATGTCCTTTTGCCTCTGGGGCAAAAAAATAAATTAATGGACCAACAATTAATCCACCAAGAGTTGGAACGAGAATAACTAAATACCATGGAGTATTCATTATGTTTTCTAAAACAGTTCCACCACCTGGATACGAGAGATGTGAAAATTCTTCAATTAAAAACCGAATTCCAACAGCAGCGTAACCAGCAATAACTCCAATAATTATTGCAATTATTATCATGGAAGTGTGTTCAGTTAAATGTGCTCTCTCTAATAAACTATCAGTTTTTCGAGAAAATGAATTATATTTATTTTTGAGTGAAGTAATCAATTTTAGTTCGGTTTTTTTTATTCTAATTAAAGAATTAAAATAGAATTAAATTTTAAGTGAAACAAATTTGAATTGAATTTTTATATGGGTTAGAGTAACTTTTTAAATCATTTAATAGTTGTTGAGTATTATGCTAAGAAAATCATTTGTAATTTTAGTATTATTTGTGTTACCATTATTTGCACAGCAAGAAAGATTGGATTCGCTTATCACAAGTGGAATTCATCAAATATATTCAATAAAATTTGAAAAAGCAGAAAGCACGTTTCAAATTGTTAAAAAAGATTTTCCGGAACATCCGGCTGCAAATTTCTTTGATGCAATGATTGTGTGGTGGAAAATTTTGCTCGACATAAGTAGTGAAGTATATGATGATATTCTTGTAGATAAATTAGAACTTGTAATAGATCAGTGCGATGAAATATTAGATGAAGATCCAACAAATGTGGATGCAATATTTTTTAAAGGTGGAGCTTTAGGATATAGAGGAAGACTTTCTGCATTGCGTAAAGATTGGTTTGATGCAGCTGCTGACGGGAAAGATGCTTTACCGCTTGTTTTTTTTGCTTATGAACTTGATTCAACAAATACTGATGTGATCTTGGGTTTTGGAATTTATAATTATTTTGCCGAAGTAATTCCGGAAGTATTTCCACCAGTTGAACCATTAATGATGTTTTTTCCAGATGGAGATAAACAGAAAGGTCTTGAACAACTTAAATTTGTTGGTGAAAATGGTAAATATGCAAAATATGAAGCACTCTATTTTCTAATGACTTCTTACTATTCTTTCGAGAAAAAAAACATAAAAGCTTTAGAATACACTATAATATTAAATGAAGAATTTCCAGATAATCCGAAGTTTGAAAGTTCAAGGGGAAGAATAAACGTAAGAATGAACAATTATGAAGAGGCATTTAAAATATTTTCAAGTATTATAAATAAATATGATTTAGGCTATACTGGATATACAAAAAAAATAAAACGAGAAGCAGAATATTATGGTGGAGTATATCATAAAAGAAATGATAGTCTTGCACTTGCTGAAACATATTTTTCAAATTGTGAGTCTCTCTCTCGGATAGTTGATAAAGATGAAGAATCAGGATTTCTTATTAACACACTTTTATATCTTGGAGAATTGAATGATTTAAAGGGGAATAGAAAAAGAGCTGTCGAGTATTATGAAGAAGTTTTAGATTTAAATGAATATGGTAGCTCACATAAAAAAGCTGAGAAGTATCTAAAATCCCCATATAATATGTAGCTCTTATTCATCAAAAAATAATTATGTCTTTTTCTCTAATTAGCTTTGAAAGGAGAAAAAAAATCTCGAAGTTTCATATATAAGAACTGAATAGTAAGTAGTATTACTCAATTATAAAATAATTTTTTCGAGATAAAATTATGAACGTTCAAAATTACAATCCTTTTATCACAGCACAAAAGCAATTTGATCGCGCCGCCGATTTGCTTGAGTTAAACAGAGCAACTCGTGAGTTCTTAAGAAATCCTCAACGGGAATTTCACTTTACTATTCCAATTAGTATGGATGATGGAAGTAAAAAAGTTTTTCGCGGATTTCGTGTTCAGCATAATGATGCTCGTGGACCAGCTACGGGTGGTATTCGTTTTCACCCACAGGAAACTATAGATACTGTACGCGCAATATCAATGTGGATGACTTGGAAAACTGCTGTTGCAGATCTTCCTTTAGGGGGCGGCAATGGTGGAGTTATTTGTGACCCTCATAACTTAAGCAACACTGAACAGGAAAGACTTTGCCGTGGTTGGGTTCGTCAAATTGCAAAAAATGTTGGACCAAATGTAGATGTTCCAGCACCGGATATAATGACAAATGCACAACATATGCTTTGGATGCTTGATGAATATGAAACACTTGCCGGGGCAAGACAACCGGGCTTCATAACTGGAAAACCAATAGGAATGGGTGGTTCACAAGGGCGTAGAGAAGCAACTGGTTATGGAGTAATAATAACAGTTAGAGAAGCATTAAAAGAGTTAAATATTAATCCAGAAAATACTACTGCTAGTTTTCAAGGTTTTGGAAGTGTATCTAAATATGCAATTGAATTATATAATCAATTAGGTGGTGTAGCTACTTGCGTTTCATGTTGGGATCAGAAAGATCAAGAAAGTTATTCATATAAAAAGAAAGAAGGGATTAACCTTTCTGAATTGATTTCAATCTCCGATTCATTTGGGGGGATTGATAAAAACAAAGCACAAGATTTGGGATATAAAGTTTTACCAGGCACTGCATGGCTTGAGCAAGATGTTGATATATTGGTACCAGCAGCTTTGGAAAATCAAATTACTACTGAAAATGCAGGCAGCATTAGTAGTGTAGTTAAAATAATTGCTGAAGGTGCAAATGGTCCAACATCATTAAAAGCAGATGAAATAATTAATGATAGGAAAATATTTTTAATTCCCGATTTGCTAGCAAATGCGGGTGGAGTAACAACTAGTTATTTTGAACAAGTTCAAAGTAATATGAATTATTTTTGGGAAAAAGAAGAAGTACTGGGAAAGTTAGATACAAAAATGACTTCAGCATATATCTCAGTAAGTGATTTTGCAAGAAAAAATAATCTAAGCATGCGAGAAGCTGCATATGTAATCTCTGTTGATAGAGTTGCCCAAAGTTGTAAAAATCGTGGTTGGGTTTAGAGAACTGAGAATTTATTATTTTGTCATTTCGAAATGAGCTTTGTTTTAGCGATTGAGAAATCTTATACTATTCACGAGATTTCTCACCCCAACAAAAACGGGTTCGAAATGACAGATTATTTATAATTGCAAAAGATTTATTGTGTTTTGAGTATTATCATTCACAGAAGTTAAAAAACATGGAAGAATTAAAAACATTTGATCGGAACAATTTTCCACTTGATAAGTGTAGCTCTTCTATTGGATCAGGATCCTTGGGTGGAAAAGCTCAGGGGCTTGTATCTATTAATAAAATGCTTACTACTCATTTTGATTCAAATGAATTCTCTCAACTTGATGTTTTAGTTCCAAGATTTATTGTACTTAGAACAGATGTTTTTGATTTGTTCATGAAGCAAAATAATCTCTATGAAATTGCATACTCTGATAGATCTGACGACCGAATTGCACATGCTTTTCAAAATGCTGATTTACCATTCGATATTTTGGGTGACTTAAGAACAATCTCGAACAATACATACACTCCTTTGGCTATGCGTTCTTCAAGTATGCTAGAGGATGCACTGTATGAACCATTTGCTGGAATTTACGCAACTAAAATGACTCCCAACAATCAACATGATTCTGATGTTCGATTTAAAAAATTAATTGAAGCAGTTAAATTTGTCTATGCCTCTACATATTTCAAGGCTGCCAAAGACTATATGAAAGCAACAAAGCATAGCATTGAAGATGAAAAAATGGCTGTAATAATTCAAGAGGTTGTTGGAAAAAGGAGATCGGAAAGGTACTATCCAGAAGTATCTGGAGTTGCACGTTCCTATAATTTTTATCCAATGGGAAAAGCTAAGCACGAAGATGGAGTTATAAACCTTGCGCTTGGTTTAGGAAAAACAATAGTAGACGGTGGACTTTCTTGGACGTATGTTCCATCATATCCAAAACTGCAGCCACCTTATGCCTCAATGAATGACATGCTTAAAAATACTCAGTTAAATTTTTGGTCAGTAAATATGGGCAAACCACCAGCATACAATCCATCTAGAGAAACAGAGTATATGTTGCAAAGTGATTTGCTTGTAGCAGAGAAAGATGAAACCTTAAAAAGAGTAGCATCAACAGTAGATAACTTTTCTGGTAGACTAACTATAGGAGTTGGTGCAGATGGACCAAGAGTTTTAACGTTTGCCCCATTGTTGCAATTCAATGATATTCCAATTAATAAACTGATTAAGAAGTTGTTAAAAATTTGCGAAGAATTTTTGGATGCTCCTGTAGAAATTGAATTTGCCGTAACGTTTGCAGAGAAAAATGAAGTAGAAAATAAACATCAGTTTGGATTTTTACAAGTTAGACCAATGGTTGTTTCAAACGAGGAAGTTGCAATTGAGAAATCAGAACTTGAAGAAATTTCGGTTTTGGTGGCATCTGAAAAAGTTCTTGGTAATGGAGTAATTGATTCAATTGAAGATATTGTGTTTGTTAACCCGAAAACATTTGAGTCGAAACAAACGGGAAAAATAGCAGGTGAGCTAACAAAGCTAAATGTTAAATTAGTCCAAGCAAATAGACCATATTTGTTAATTGGATTTGGAAGGTGGGGAAGCTCGGATCCATGGTTGGGTATTCCTGTTGATTGGAGTAATATTTCTGGAGCAAAGGTAATTGTTGAAGCTACTCTAGAAAACATGAACGTTGACTTAAGCCAAGGGTCACATTTTTTTCATAACCTAACAAGTTTTAACGTTAGTTATTTTTCAGTACCCTTTACAAGCAAATACAAAATTGATTGGGAGTGGTTATTAGATTGTAAGTATGAAGAAAGTAGTGAATTAGTAAACCATATAAAACTGTCACAGCCACTTAAGATAAAAGTTGATGGCAAAAATGGCATTGGAGTAATAAAAAAACAGAAAGAGTTATAATATGAATGAAAATAAATCTGTCGACCAATTACTTATAGATTTACGAGAAAGAGCCAAAGAGCTTAACTGCATTTATGAAATTCAACAAGTGCTAACACATTATGATTCTCCTGTTGATGAAATATGCAAGAATATAATTGATGTAATACCCGCAGGTTGGCAATATCCAGAAGTATGCGAAGCAAGAATTGAATATGCAGATATGATTTATGAGTCTTCTGGGTTTAAACCCTCCGAGTGGAAACAGTGTGCAGTATTAAAAGTACGTGACGAAATAATTGGAAAACTCTGTGTCTGTTATGTAGAAGAACGCCCACTTGCAGATGAAGGAACATTCTTAAAAGAAGAGAGAAAGTTAATTGAAAACATTGCGGATCAATTTGGACAGTTTATACTTCACAAAAGACTTAAATCAGTATTTGAAGAACAAGAACAAAATAAAAAAGAACAACGCACAGAATGGGAAGTAATTTTAGATTTATTAAAAGGGACAGATTCAAAATTACTAATTAGAGTTTCCAGAAAGATGGTAAACTTTCTTTGCTGGAGCGGAGTAAAAGAAGCCGAGAAACTTTTTACCCCAGCTTATAGAGAACGTGGTGAGTTGTTACAGGAAGCCAACAGTCCATTTGAAAGAAAGGATGAAGATTTTTTAGCAACAAGCTATAAGATATTTGAAATAGCTTCAAAACATCTTAACGAAGAGAAAGTTTTTAGTAATATACAAAAATGGATAAGAGAAGATCGCACAAGGTTTCTTGTAAATATTCTTGAGAGTTCATCGTCATCACTTGCTGATTTAAGCTCAGCAGTTGAGCGCTTCCACCATTTAACTTTGCAAGGACTTAGGTTATCATACACAAGAAAAATAAGCTTTCGTGTTGCTCTAATTCGCAGATTGTTAAGTGACCAACTTGATTTTATAAACATTGCTAAGGAATATATTCTTGTCGATGATTTTACGGAATTAATGCAACGTATTATTTATCCAGTGAGTAGTCATGGAAAAATAGGAGGTAAAAGTTCAGGATTATTTTTAGCAAAGCAAATACTAAATAAGTTTCCAAATGAAGAGGGATTATTTGAAAATATAAAAGTTCCGAAAACATGGTATATAACTTCAGATGGTCTTCATAATTTTATGAAGCACAATAATCTTGAGGATATTATTGAGCAAAAATATAAAGACATTGGTCAAGTAAGGCAAGAGTATCCATACATTGTTCACGTTTTTAAAAGTTCAACTTTTGCACCGGAAATAATTCAAGGACTATCTATAGCCCTAAATGATTTTAGTGACGGGCCACTCATTGTTAGAAGTTCCAGTTTGTTGGAAGACAGGTTAGGTTCTGCATTTGCAGGAAAATATAAAAGTCTATTTATTTCCAATCAAGGTACAAAAGAGGAGAGATTGCATCAATTGGTTGATGCAATAGCTGAAGTTTATGCTTCCACGTTTGGACCAGATCCAATTCAATATAGAACCGAGCAAGGTCTTTTAAATATCCAGGAAGAGATGGGGATACTAATTCAAGAAGTTGTTGGAAAAAAAGTTGGCGATTATTTTTTTCCGTCGTTTGGCGGTGTTGCTTTTAGTAATAATGAATTTCGTTGGTCAAGTAGAATTAAGACGGAAGATGGATTAATCAGAATAGTACCAGGATTAGGTACTCGAGCTGTGGATAGAGTAAGTGATGATTACCCAATTTTAATAGCTCCTGGAAAACCAAACTTACGTGTTAATGTGTCAATAGAAGAAGCTATTCGGTATTCACCAAAATTTGTTGATGTAATGAATCTAAAAACACGGAAATTTGAAACTGTTGAAATAGAGCATTTGCTAAGAACATATGGATCAGATTATCCAGCCATAAGCAAAGTTGTTTCAATTCTTAATGAGGGTCATATTGAAGAGCCAAGGGTTCTCGGAACGGATTATAGCAAAGAAAAATTTGTTGTCACATTTAATGGCTTAACTAAAAATACAAAATTCATCAAACAGATTCATGCAATTCTAAATGTGCTTGCAGAGAAGTATAACCATTCAATTGATATTGAATTTGCACATGATGGAGAGTCGTTGTATTTATTGCAATGTAGGAGTCAGAGTAATAGTATTGAATACAATCCTGCAGATATTCCAGAAGATTTAACTTTGGATAAAACAATATTTAATGCTAGAAAATTTATTTCAAATGGCGTTATTGATGGAATTACACATCTTGTCTATGTTGACCCTCAAAAGTATAGTGAAGTAAGTAGTTATGATGACCTTCTTCGAGTTGGTGAGGCAATTGGAAAGCTCAATAAAATATTGCCTAAGCGACAATTCATTTTAATGGGTCCAGGTAGATGGGGAAGTAGAGGTGACATAAAACTTGGGGTTCATATCACATACTCTGAAATTAATAATACTGCTATGTTAATAGAAATAGCACGAAAGCAGAAAGATTATGTTCCCGATCTTTCATTCGGAACACATTTTTTTCTTGATCTTGTTGAAGCAAATATTCGTTACCTGCCACTCTATCCTGACGATACAAACATAATATTTAATGAAAAATTCTTCGATTCATCTAACAACATTCTTGGTGAACTTTTCCCAGATTACAAAGACTTATCATCTGTAATAAAAGTGATAGATATTCCTGCTTCAACCGATGGCAATATTATGCAAGTAAGAATGAATGCTGATGATGAAATAGCGGTAGCCTTTATTACAGAAAGAGGGAGTGAAAGTGAAGTGGTTACAGAAAAAAAAGAGACTTTATTAGATCAGAAAAAATCTGAAATCCATTGGCGTTGGCGAATGAGAAATGTTGAGGGTCTCGCAAGTAGACTTGATGCTGAAAGATTTGGAGTGAAAGGATTTTATCTCTTCGGAAGCACTAAGAATGGCACTGCAAGACCAGAAAGTGATATTAACATTTTAATACATTTTGATGGAAGTGAGAGTCAACTTACAGAGTTAAATATTTGGCTAGATGGATGGAGTTCAAGTTTGAGTCAAATGAATTTTTTAAGAACTGGATATAAAACAAATGGTTTGTTGGATATTCACATAATAACTGATGAAGACATTAAGAATAAAACAAGTTATGCCAGTAAAATTGATGCAATTACTGACGCTGCAAGGCCGTTGCCAATTGGGAATACTATTATAAAAAAAGAGAAAGGATAATTATTTACTACTTTGTTATTTGAAACATATCTTGTTTGTAAACAGGCGAATGTGAGAACCTTTTACAATCCACAAGATTTCTCACTCAAAAAACGGGTTCGAAATGACAAATACTATTTTTTTCAGAAGTGTTATTATTTAATTACTGCAGTAATACCAATTCGATGCAAAGCACCAATATCACCCATTGAGTTAAAGGCATAATCAACATCATAACCTTTAACGTCAATTCCAATACCAAAGCTAAATCCACCGAGTCCAGAAGATGAAGCAACTTTGTATTCTTCTCTTTTTATATTATCATAACCAAAGCGGAGTTGAATTATTTTGCTTAATGTAAATTCGGCACCGATATTAAAAAATTTGAATCTATCATCATCATTCAATCGAGTAAAGGCAAAGAAAATTTGCAGTGGCATTCTTTCCAGTGTTTTTGTTGCACCTAATTGAATAGAAGTTGGGAGGTCTTCGCTTACTTCATTGTAATATGTTAATTGGCTCCCAATATTCAGAATTGAGAGTCCAAAGCTCCACCCATTTTGTGGAAGTAAATATTGTAATCCCAAATCTCCGGCAATACCAAGTGAAGAGTTATCAGCAATATTAGAATAGATTAACTTTAATCCAACTCCGTATGTAAGATTTTCATTAAACCTATTTCCATATGCGATAGTAAATGCTAAATCACTTGGATTAAAATTGCCAAGTTTATTTCCAGACTCATCACGCTCTTCAAAATCACCATAATTTATATATTGTAGCGATGATGCAAATTTGCCAATTCCATCAATGTCGAAAGTTGATGCTAACGATACAGAATTAATATCTACTAAATGTTTTAGAAATGAAAATGAAATTGGAATATTTGCAATATTTGTTATTCCAGCAGGGTTATAAAAAATTATGTTTGGATCATCATTAACTGAAACGTAGGCACCACCAAGGGCAGCAGCACGAGGGCTTGAATCGAGTCTTAAAAAATCATATGTGTTTTGTCCTACAATTTGAGTGAAAATTCCAAAGAATAGAACTGTTATTATTTTTATGTTTTTCATAAATGACCTAAATGTGAACCTACAAACTTAATTATAAAGGGAAGTAATTACATCCCATATTTTTATACGCAAATTAGCAAAAGTAACGCTTTATCAACAAGGTAAAAATTTGGAATATTTGAGAAAAGATAATTATTAGTTAAATTCGTAATAGAATTTGAATAATCCGCAAAGAAAGGCTGAACAGGAAAGCAGATGATTACTATTAAAACCAAAGCATTGTTTTTTTTTCTCTTTATCGGGATTTCAATTTTTGCCCAAAGCAGAACAAATCTTGAAATAATAAATGCACTTGTGGATAGCTCTACATTAGTATTAAGTTCCCAAATAACTGATTCAATTAGTGAATACAACATTGAGTATCAAACAGTTGCAGAATATTCAATGTTAAATAATAGGGCTGAAAATTCATTTGTCAGAAATGGAATAGCAGTTAGTCTTGATAAAGCAAATAATAAAATATCGTATTCTATTTCTAAAGCAGGAGTTAACTATTCAGACTTATTTAAAGATGGCCTTTTAGGTGGGTACCTTTTGGAACGAAAAATTATTTTAAGTGGTGAGTATGTAGTAGAAAATTCATCTTCTATTTTACATGCAGATACTTTTCACTATTCAGTTACGGATACTATACAATTTGAGAATAGAGACTTTGTAGAAAACCGTTCGCTTCCTTTTACAAAAGGCAATGTCCCCTCCGAACCATTTTCCCCAAGTATGCTAGAGCCAATTGTTGCTATTACTGCTGTTGTTATAACGGTTGTGTTGTTTTTTTCTGTTAGAAGTAATTAGTCAAATTCTATTTTAGGAACATTCTTTAACAGTATATTTGTGGTAAAGCCAAGATTAATTTTAATATACTTTACGCTATCCTTATCAATTACTAATGTGTTTAGTCCTTTCCAAACATCGTGCGTATAATTCTCGTTTGATGATTGTGAGTTTTTCATCCCTATTGTATCCCAATAATTTTGAGGTAATTCCAATAATAGTTCAACTGAGTTTTGTCCTTTTATTGGGGATAGATTATTGTAAGAAATAATATTTCCTTTAGTACAAATAAATTCTGAATTATCTATAGTTACTATTATAAATTGATCACTATTATAGTTAAGTGGAACAGGACTGTTAGAATTATTTACTAATTTAACTCTTAATATATCTCCTTCCAAACTTGCCCATGCAAATATATTTGGATCCATATTTGGTGAGCTCTGATATGAAATTCCTGAGGATTCAGTGTAGGCTACAATCTTAAAATACTCAGATTCATTTGGTGGCATTTTAATTCCAAAAAAATCATTTATTGCTGTTGTGGAAGAACACTGCACTAAAGATAAAAGCAAAATTAATAATGTTGTTATTTTAAGTACTTGTTTCATGAAATTCTCTCATGCTATTTAGAAACTATTATCAAAATTTATTAAAAATATAATTATGTAACTTCCCAAATAAATAATTTTTACTTTTTAAAAATGATTTAATAAATTAAACAATTTTAATGATTTATAAATATTCGAAAATATTCCTTATTCTTTTTGCAATAAATTCTATTCTTGTAGCTAACGAAAGAATAGACGTTGCTGATAGTAGTCAAGTTCCAACTGAGCCAAATATTCATTTCACTTGGATGTGGGGTGTGGCACAACTCATTCCAAGTCCAGAGTGGATTACAACAACTACAGGTGCTAAGTTTGGTATGCGCTGGCAAGTTACCCCATTATTATATTCATTTGGTACGAATAAGAAACTATCTCCATGGAGATATTTTATAACTGATCCTTTAGCACGACAAAGTGGTTCTGTAGAGGCTTTTATTACTCCAGAATATTTAAATATCGAAAATGGGTTTAAAGATAAGTGGTTGTTTCGTGGAGGTGTTCGATTCTACATTCCTATTTGGCAAAAAGGTGAATATGCATCCTTATCTCTTGCTTCATCGTATTATAATTTTAATGGGAATAACGGAATTAGTTACGAAGTAGGAGTTTACCTCTTCGCTGGTATTCTCGGATTTCAAACAACATATTCACCAAAATTTATAAATTCAGATTGGATTTTTACGATTCGTCTGAGGTACTTCTAATGAAGAAGGTATTTGTTAATACATTGCTAGGATTACTTGTTCTACTTTCGACGAATTCTTGTACTGCAATAATGTCAACGTCTAATACTGTTGGGAGTAGTATTTCAGCACTATTTGGTTCTCCAGTCAAGATTGTGAACAAAATTGAAAATCCTAAAGTGGAAGATGCACGTCTTACAGTATTATGGATTGGTCATGCAACAATGTTAATTCAAATTGATGATAAATTTATTCTAACAGATCCTATTTTTACAGAAACAGTTGCTTTCCTTTCCAAGAGATTAATTGAACCAGGCATTGATGTTGAAAATTTGCCACAAATTGATGTTACTCTAATTTCGCATTTACATCCAGATCACCTTTCTCTCGGATCGCTTGAAATGATTGAAGATAAAGTAAGTGAATTAATTGTTCCAGAAGGTGGTTTGCTCTACATTCCAAATTATAATTTTAATTCGAATGATTTAAGGTGGTGGAATTCTACGGAGGTAAATGGAGTTAAAATTACAAGTGCCCCTGTACTTCACAATGGAATGCGCTATGGATTAGACTATGATTGGCTTCCACGAGCTTTTACAAGTTACATAATTGAATACAATGGAATAACTGTTTACTTTGGAGGTGATACTGGTTACGATTCTACAACAACAGTTTTTAAAGAAACGGCTAAGAAATTTCCACAAATAGATTTAGCAATCCTGCCTATTGCTCCAATTCATCCGCGAGAATATAGTTATATTCGGCACACAGATCCGCACGATGCACTTTTGGTTGCTCAAGATTTAAGGGCAAAGCGAATTATACCTATGCATTATGATACTTTTGCTGAAGCCTATGATTCACTGGGTGAAGCTGAACAGTTAATGAAATATGAAATGTTAAAAAGCAATTTGACTAAAAAAGATGTAATTATTCTAAAGATTGGAGAGCAGAGAACAATAATAAAATAGTTAATGGAGCATCTCATAAACTTAGTTTTAATTTGATGGCGTCTCCTCTATTGCATTTGAGTAACATGATAACTACATTAAAATTTGATTAAATTATAACTAATACATATACTAATTAAATTCGAGGGATTTATGAAAAATATACTTATAGTATTTTTATTTATCGCATTTTCTTTTACAATAGCACAACAAGATTCTACAAGAACTGTAGCTCAAAAGACATCTCCTAAAAAGCCATTGTCTGAAAAAATATATTATGGTGGTGGGGTCGGTTTTAACTTTTTCGGAGACTACTTTAGAATTAGTGTTGAGCCAATGGTAGGTTATAAGGTTACTCCAAAGCTTTCTGCTGGATTAAAACTTATGTACGAATATGTAAATGATTCAAGATATGCTACAGAGGTTACTTCTACTAATTATGGCGGTTCAGTATTTTCTCGATTCAGAGTAATACCTCAGCTATATCTGCATGCAGAATTTGCATACTATAGTTACAAATATAGAACTGAGTTTGCTGAGGGTGATAGAAATTGGGTTCCATTTCTTCTTCTTGGTGCTGGTTATTCACAACATATTGGTGGAAACACTTGGGCATATGCTCAGGCATTGTGGGATGTAATTCAAGACGATAAATCACCTTATAATGCAAGTGAACCTTGGATTAGTGTTGGTATAGGTGTTGGGTTTTAATTCTGATTGATTATGTTTTTAAAAACTACAAATTTTTGTTTATTTCTAATAGTAGTGCTTTTAAGTGCTTCCAAACTAGTTGCTCAGGATACCCAATACTGGGCTAAGCAATATGGAACATACGGCGAACTCCTTGGTGGAGCTGTTGTTGGTGGTGTTTCAGATTTAAGTGCAACATATTATAATCCGGGATCAATGGCATTTACAACAGATTCGGCTTTAATTTTAACAACACACTCAGTGCAGGCATATGTAATTTCAATTAATAATGCTTTTGGAACAGATAGTAAATTAGCATCTTCATCCGTTAAAGCGTCTCCTGGTATTTTTGCAGTTCGTTTGCCAAAGTGGTTGGGAGATGAACAAATAGCCATTTCATATATAACACGCTATGATTTTAATTTTGAGGCTCAAGAACTAAATACAACTCCGTATTCTAATTCACAAGTTTCGTTCAGCGCAAATGAAGCCTCAGTCTATGAAAATTTATCGGAGTATTGGCCAGGAATTTCTTGGTCAAAAGCAATTTCTAAAAACATTGGAATTGGAGCAACACTATACTTTCCCTATAGAAGCCAAAGCGCAAGAAATCAAGTTATATTACAAAAAATGGATTCTACAAATACAAATAACACTGTAATACTTTTTGAAGATTACACATATTTTAACTTAAGAACACTTCTAAAATTTGGGGCAAGTTTTAAGTTAGAACCGTTAATGCTTGGAATTACAGTTACAACTCCGAGCTTAAATATATTTGGTGTTGGTTCAACCGCAATGAATCTATCAGCGACAAACATTGATAGTTCCATATTGGGTGATTTACCAACTTTTGCAAGTGACTTCCAAGAAGATTTATCTGCAGAATTTCGTTCAGCATTATCAATTGCAATTGGTGCAGCATACTATTTAGAAAACACATCTTTTTATTTTACTGCTGAATGGTTTAATGATGTTGGTGAGTTTAATATAATGAATCCAAATGCTTTCCATGCCCAGTCTTCTGGGCAGAAAATTAAGTACAATTCAACTTATAGTTTAAATTCGGTAATAAATTTTGGATTTGGAATTAAACATATATATAATAATAACTTTACATATTATGGAAGCATCACTACTGATAAAACTGCTTTTATTCCAAATTCCGTAAATAAATTTGCGCTATCAAATTGGGATATTATTCATATTCGTGTTGGTGGAATGTTTAAGTTTGATAAATTAAGTATTACGATAGGGTTGGGATATGGATTTGAAGATAATATATATGATGGGTTAAGGATTTTTGGGCAAAAGAAATCGGATAGAAGTGATGTCGTTTATCACCAAGTAGATTTAGTATTTGGATTTACATATAAATTATGATTTAATCAAAATAAACAGACTCAAATTTCGCTAATAATACTTGGTCAGTGTATAAATAGAGGTACTCACCATAAATATTATATCTATTAGTTTTTTCAAAGATTTGAAAAAGTTCTGTTTCTAGTTTAATATAATCACACATCATTCGTGTTGATCCAACTTTGCTAAATTGTAGCGTATCCATACTTGTAACTGAGTTACCGAAAAAATTATTACATCCAGAAAACCCTTTTATGCTATTATCATGTTTTATCAAAAAATGTATTTCTCTTTGGAGTTTAAAGTTTTTAGTGGATTTTCCATTCAGTTCTCTCAAACTCCAAAATGTATTTTTCAAGTTTGCGGTACCAAGATTTCTAACACAATTTATATGTGGCCAAATTCTATCAAACTTATCTACTATTAAAAATTCTCTTTCTCCATCTCCCTCCATTTTAGGACGGCTTTCAAAATGACCATTTAGTGTAACAAGAATTTTTTCTCCAGGGCTTTCAACTATTTCTAAATATGCACGTTCAAGTGAAATGTTATCTGCTTCCATTGCAACTGGATATTTATTGTTGGTTTTACAATCTGTAAACATTGCAGCATCAGCCATATATGAATAGAAGCCTTTCAGTTTATTATCTTTTTTTTCGATATCAATAGAAGAACAAGAAAAAAGGGACGTAAGTAGTATTAGAGTAATAATAAATTTCATAATTGTTTCCAGATGTAAATTTAATTTTTATGTTACAACATAGTTGTTTTTATCTAAAACGAAAATTTTCTGCCTTGTTAATGTAATAGTCTTATTGTTATTATTAGAGTATGAAAAATAAAAAAATTGCAGTTATTGCTGTTAGTGGTGGTCTCGATAGTTGTGTAACAGCAGCAATTGCAAATCTAGAATATGACTTAGCATTTGCTCACATTAATTATGGGCAACGCACTCAAGTTAGAGAATTAAAAGCATTTAATGATATTGCAGATTTCTATTCTGTAAAATATAGAATAATTATAGACTTTAATCACTTGGCAAAAATTGGAGGTTCTTCGCTTACAGATACTTCAATAGAAATAGGAAAAGCTAATTTGGAAACTGATGAAGTTCCAAATTCTTATGTTCCATTTCGAAATGCAAATATTTTGACAGCATGTGTTAGCTGGGCTGAAGTGATTGGAGCTGAAGCAATATTTATTGGTGCAGTGTTTGAAGACTCATCTGGGTATCCTGATTGCCGTCCTGACTTTTTTGATGCCTTCAATAAAGTAATAGATTATGGAACCAAACCAGAAACAAAAATCAAAATTAAAACACCGATTATTCATTTAAATAAAAATGAAATAATAGAGAAAGGAACTGAGCTAAACGCACCTCTAAGCTTAACATGGTCATGCTACCAAAATGAGGATGAGTCATGTGGAGTTTGTGACAGTTGTGCTTTGAGATTAAGAGGATTTCAACAACGAGGAATTGAAGATCCAATTCCATATAAAATTAGACCAAAGTATTAAATAATAGAGAGAAAAAAATGAAAGATAAAACCAAAATTCTAGAAACTTTTGAAAACCCAAATCAAGATAGAGAGTATACAATTGAGCACATTGCTCCAGAGTTTACATCCCTTTGCCCCAAAACTGGACAACCAGATTTTGCTACAATTAGTATGGAATATATTCCAAACGAACTTTGCATAGAGCTAAAATCTTATAAGCTTTATTTAAATTCTTATCGCAATGAAGGAATGTTTTTTGAAGCTGTTACTAATAAAATTTTAGATGATTTAGTAGAAGTACTAAAACCAAGTTACCTAAATATAGTTGCAGAATTTAATGTTCGTGGCGGAATTAGCTCAATTATTGAAGTTGAATTTGATGAGTTTGACGATTTGGACGAATATGATGATGACGAAGATTTTTCACTAAACTAACAAACATACTCTTAGAAGAATTGAGCCAATTCCAAATACTGCTGGCTTAGGATTGAAATTTTCTTGAGTGTTTTTTTAATCCGCCAAAGGCGGACAAGAGTCGCCACTTGGGAAGATAAAAGCATTCCAAATAAGGCGCTCTCCGTCTGCTTGCGACCGGATAATTAATTTATCCTAAAATAGTAAAGGAGCACTTATGGCTAAGAAAGTTATTAAAAGAAGCTGGGCCGAACCATTCAAAATTAAAGTGGTAGAGCCAATCAAAATGACAACACGCGAACATCGCGAAAAAGCAATTAAAACTGCTGGGTACAATACCTTCCTGCTAGATTCTGAAGATGTATATATCGATTTGCTTACCGATAGTGGTACAAATGCAATGAGCGATAGGCAATGGGCCGGAATGATGGTAGGAGATGAAGCATACGCTGGTAGTAGAAATTTCTATCATTTATGGGACAATGTAAAAAAGTATTATGGAATGCCTTACTTTGTACCAACCCACCAAGGTAGAGCCGCTGAACATATGATTTCCCAAATTCTTATTAAAGAAGGCGATTACATTCCTGGCAACATGTATTTTACAACTACACGTCTTCATCAAGAATTAGCTGGCGCAACGTTTGTTGACGTTATTGTTGATGAAGCCCATGATCCAACAAGCGAAAAGCCATTTAAAGGAAATGTAGATCTTAAAAAATTAAAAGCATTAATTAATAAAGTTGGTGCTAAAAAAATTCCATATGTAAGTATAGCAGGTCCAGTTAACATGGCTGGTGGACAACCATTCTCGATGAAGAACTTAAAGGATGTTTTCAAATTATGCCAATCGCATAAAATTAAATTGTGGTTCGATGCTACTCGTGCAGTAGAAAATGCATACTTCATCAAAACTAGAGAACGTGGCTATGCTAAAAAAACTATTGCTGAAATTCTGAAAGAGATGAACACTTACTTTGAAGGAATATGGGTTAGTGCAAAGAAAGATTTAATGGTAAATATTGGCGGTATTCTTGCTACAAAAAACAAAAAAGTTTTTGAAAAAGCACGTAACATGGTTGTTGTTTATGAAGGACTACATACATATGGCGGACTTGCAGGACGTGATATGGAAGCTATGGCTATTGGACTTGATGAGATGGTGGAATATGATAACGTTAGAGCTCGAATTGGTCAAGTTGAATATTTTGGTGCCCAGCTAGATAAGTATGGTGTTCCATATGTTCGTCCAATTGGTGGGCATGCTATATTCTTAGATGCAAAGAAAATATTAAGTCATTTATCTCAAGATAAATTTCCAGCTCAAACACTTGCTGCTCAAATATATCTCGATTCTGGTGTTCGTGGAATGGAGCGCGGTGTTGTATCAGCTGGGCGTGATCCTGAAACTGGTGAGCATAGATTTCCTAACTTGGAACTTGTACGCTTAACTTTCCCACGTCGTGTTTATACTCAAGCACATATTGATGTTGCCGTTGAATCAATTGCATCTGTTTATCAAAACAGAAAAAACATTACTGGGCTTAAAATGGTTTACGAGCCAGAGTATTTAAGATTCTTCCAAGGAAGATTTGAAAAGTTATAAATTATAATAAAATAGTTCTGTTTTTTTCACTTTTAAACCTCGAATATTATGATATATTTCGAGGTTTAAATTTATATTGAGTAAATTTACTTTATGCAAGAGACTCTAAAAATAAAAAAGCAATTTGAAGAAGAAAAGGAAAAACTCTTCAATAATCAGGAGATGTTAGAGGATGCATTTAAACTATGCATAAACTACAGTCTTTTAGTTGAGGAATATATTTTTAGAGCGTTATCTAAACATAAGGTTAATTGTGTTTTGGTAGCTGCCGGAAGCTTTAGTCGCCGTGAACTCTCACCTCACTCAGATATTGATTTAATGTTTATTCTCCATAAAGTTGAGGGGAATGAAAAGGAAATAGAAGAGAGTGTTTCTCTTCTTTGGGATATTGGAATTGAAATATCACATACTGTAAGAGATTTTTCTGACATAGACAAATTTTTAAAAGATGATTTAACATCTTTTACACAATTTTTTGAAACTCGCTTTCTTATTGGAAATAAAGAGCTATATAAAGCATGGAATGAGAAAATCCTTTCAGTACTTGATGAGACGCATAAAACAAGATTGCTAAACCAATATTTTGCTGATATCAAAAAGCGTCATAAAAAATTTGGAGAGTCTCCTAAAGTATTAGAGCCTAATGTGAAATTATCTGCAGGTGGAATGCGAGATTTTCATACCATTGAGTGGATTTACTCAATTAGGAATAATACTATTATTTCTAATCAAGAAGAGACTACCCAAACAGAACTCTTTTTATTGAAAATGAAAAATGAGAAGTTTATAGATAGTAAAGGAGTTCAAAGATTATTGAACAGCTATAAAACTTTGCTACAAGTTAGAAATATGCTTCATGTTTTATCCAAAAGAAGAGAAGATAGATTAGAATTTACCTTACAAAAAAAAATTGCTACTTCACTCGGATATAAAGAGAACAATTGGAAAGAATTTATGTTTGAGTATTTTAATTCTACAAACATAGTTCATCGTTTTTCCCGAACATTGGTTAAGAGGTATGAGGAGGAGTTGTCAACTCCTGTTTCAGAATTTCTATCAATAGAACTGGATGATGATTTTTCCATTAAGGACAATTTAATTTATCTCAAAAAAGAGAAAGAGTTATCAATCTCAGAAGCAATGCGAGTGTTTTATTATAGAGGTGCTCACCATGCTCGCTTTAGCCAAAACTTACGTTCAACAATTATTAATAGTGCACTTGATGTAGAAGAGAGTGAACACTATTCTGTATCATCGTCTGTCTTTTTTAGAGAAATTCTAAAACTCCCTCATAAGGTCGGGGAGACACTTAGTGTAATGAATAGTTTAGGAATTTTAGGTTCATTCCTTCCAGAGTTTAGAGATTTAATAGGATTTTTCCAACCAGGTGTTTACCATTGCTATACTGCCGATGAGCATACATTAATAGCAATAAAAAATCTTGAATTATTAATAAAACATGATTCGTTATTAGGAAACATATTTGATAGTATTAAGATTAAGGATACTCTCTATTTATCAGTACTTCTTCACGATATTGCTAAACCTGTTACTATTTCTGGACATGAAATTATTGGTGCTGAAATTGCTGAAACAATAATGACACAATTAGGGTATGGTCAGAAAGAAACAGAGTTAGTTCAATTTTTAGTTAAACACCATTTGGCAATGGAACAAGTTGCTTTTAGAAGAAACCTAAATGATCCAGAAACCCTAGATAATTTCGTATCGCTTTTTTCAAACCAAAAAGAATTAAACTACCTTTATTTATTGACCTACGCTGATTTATCTGCTGTAAGTCCTGTTGTTTGGACAAGTTGGAAGAGCCAGCTTTTAGAAGAACTCTATAAAAAAAGTTGTGCAATGCTAAGTGAAAAACTTTCTGGCAAAGAGTTGTTGTACGAAAACACACTTGCAATGATTGAGGATCCTGAAATAGCTAATAATGATGTGTTAAGATCTCACATAGAATCTATTGATGACGCAGGTTATTTACAACTCTATACATTAGAAGAAATAAATGAGCATCTTGATGAAATTGAGGATGGCAAACCAGTTTCTATATTTTTTAAGGAAGAGAATAGTTTTACAAGCATTACTATTGTTGCTAAGGATTCAGATTCTATTCTTGCAAGGCTTTGTGGTGCACTTTCAATAAGTGATTTGAATATACATTATGCAAAAATATTTACTAGAAAAGATGGGATTATAATTGACAATTTTAACGTTACTGATTTTAAGTTTAATAAATTAGTCGAAGAAGAAAATTATAGTCTAATTAAAAGAAATGTAATTGCTGCTTTGCTAAATGAGTTTCATATTACACAAGAGTTCAACAAACTAAAATCGAGATGGTGGCGAATAGAGAATAAGCTTTTTAAGAGAAAAGAAAAAACAGAAATTAGTTTTGAAGAATATGACAATTATAGTATTATAGAAGTTCATGCCCCAGACAGAATTGGAATATTATACCAAATAACTAGAAAAATGAATGAGTTGGGATTAGTAGTATATTTTGCGAAGATTGCTACAAAATCAGATGATGTTGTAGATTCATTCTATGTTCTCGATAGAAATGGAAATAAAATAACTGATTCGGATTATGAACTAATTACGCTAGAACTGAAGTTAGCGATAGATGAAATTTTATAAGAGGTTTATTTGCAGTTTTTTAATAAAACATCTCCAATAGGAATATTTGATTCTGGAATAGGCGGTTTAACAGTTGCCAAAAGAATTATTGCAATGTTGCCAAATGAAAACATAGTTTATTTTGGTGATTCTGCGAGAGTTCCATATGGTTCAAAGTCAAACGAAACAGTTATTGAATATTCCCTGCAAGACGCACAATTTTTAATTAGCAAAAACGTTAAGCTTATAATTGTTGCGTGTAATACTGCTTCATCAATTGCAATAAATAAATTGAAAGAGAGATTTACTATTCCAATTATTGGGATGATTGAACCTGGCACTCAGTTAGCATTGAAGTCAACAAAGAATGGAAGAATTGGAGTAATTGGAACAGATGCTACAATAAACAACAAAGCTTATTCAAGCGAACTAAATAGAATTGAAAATAATCTTGAAATAATTGAAAAACCATGTCCTCTTTTTGTGCCAATTGCTGAGGAAGGTTGGCTGGATCACGAAGCAACAAAGTTGATTGCAAAAGAGTATTTGCAAGACTTAATAGACTTTGGAGTGGATACAGTGATTCTAGGCTGCACTCACTATCCACTACTCTCTGGAGTAATTCAAGAGGTTATGGGTGAGGATGTTACACTTATTGATTCTGGAATGGCTGCCTCTTTAGAAGTGGAAGATTATTTGAATGGGCGTGGAGTACGAAACGATTCAAACCAGTTAGGAACTCTCGAATTTTATGTAAGTGATTTGCCAGCTAAATTTAAAGCAGTGGCTGAAAGGTTTTTAGGAACTGAAGTAAAGCATATTGAAAAAATTAATATTGATTCGTTACTCAAGCATTAGAAATGAAAACTTAATGTAATTCCCAAAGGAATAATTATTGAATTCGCCCATTCTTGATGAGTTGCAACGACTTTATCATCAACTCTTTCCTCACAGTTCGTGTCATACTGAATAAATGAGACGCCAGTTCCAAAGTTTAACATTAAATATTCTGTAAATGAATGATTAATAAATATTCCTAACACTACACCCCTTGTTAATCTGGTGTCGTGTATATCTTCTATGGGCAAAAGCCAACTATCTTGCGTTTCGTTCGGATGTAAATATGCATCCAAAGAAAATTCCAATTTGTTTTTGTTCGTTATCTTATATAAATATGATATACCCATGCTGAACATAAAATTATTTTGATTTCCTTGTGGAAAACGAGTTCCAACATTAACATTCATATAAGCAATGGATTTATCAGATAAATGAATACCAATGTTAAAACCGCCTAAAAGATAAGTGGCTCCATATCCAACAAAATAAGAATTCTCTTCTGAGCTGGTATAGTAGAAATTAACTTGCCCAAAATCACTAAAAAAACCTGGATAGCTAAATGTAGCAGAATAGCCTTCCGATCCATTAATGTTGGAAACATGAGGAATAAAAGGAGTTGCCACTGAAAACAAAGGATATGGTTCACTTGGATAATAATTGCAAGATGTAGATTGTGCAGAAATTAAGCTGCTAATTAGAATTAATGCAAAAAACAATGACGCTGTTTTCATAAAACCACCCTATAATTTTGACTTAAATTCTTAGTGCATAAATATTACGAAATCAAAGTTTCATTACACTAATTTTTAGAAGCTCGAAATAAAAGATAAATAATATTTTAATAAAAAAAATTTTCTGCTTTTCTTTTTTCTTGAAAAAAAATCAATATTTTCTTACATTTGTTTATCCACTGCAAAAGCAGTGGTAATTTTTTTTAAATAGGGAGATTTTTCCGTGGCAAATTTTGTTTATTTAACACCAGAACGACTTCGAGAAATTGAAGCTGAAATGAAAGAGCTTAAAACTACTGGTAGAAAAGAGATGGCAAACACTATTGCTGAAGCAAGATCTTTTGGCGATTTATCAGAAAATGCTGAATATGATGCAGCAAAAGATGCTCAGGGATTGTTGGAATTAAAAATCAGCAAAATGGAAAGTCTTCTTTCTAGAGCACAAATTATAGATGCTTCAAACTTACCAAATGATGAAGTTCACATTCTATCAAAAGTGAAAGTTAAAAACTTAAATAATCAGAAAGAATATGAATACTTATTGGTTTCACCTGAAGAAGCTAATTTACAACTAGGAAAGATTGCATTAACTTCTCCTGTTGGAAAAGCATTAATGGGATGCAAATTAGGCGAAATTGTGAATGCTCAAGTTCCAGCCGGAGTTATTAAATTTGAAATTCTTTCAATTGATTAAAAATATAATATTTTTAGTTTTAAATTAGTCTGATAGAATTTTCTATCAGACTTTTTTATTCCCCCGAGAAAAGTGAATATGAGGATAGAACAAAATATTATTCATTTCATTTTCCAACAAAAGTTGCTGGAAAAGGGAGATAAGCTTATAATTGCACTTAGTGGTGGACCCGATTCAGTTTTTGCACTCCAATTTTTTCATAAATTCAAAGTAAAGTTTGGAATTGATATAGCAGCAATGCATGTGAATCATTCTTTGCGTGGAGATGAATCTGATAAAGATGAAATGTTTTGTAAATCATTATGCGAAAGATTAAATATTAGCTTTTTATCAGTAAAGGTGGATGTAAAAAAAATTGCCAACAAGAATAAGCAATCAATTGAAGAAGCTGCACGTAATTTAAGATACAAAAAATTGTCAGAATATGGATCCCAAATAAAAGCTAGTAAAATTGTAACTGCTCACAACCTGGAAGATAATACAGAAACAGTATTGTTAAATCTATTTCGTGGGACTGGATTAAAAGGTGCTAGTGGAATTCCTATTAGAAGAGATAATATAATTCGCCCTCTCCTATCAGTTAGCAAGGTTGATATTCTCAAATCTCTCGAATCAAATAAATTTGAGTTTAGAATAGATTCAAGTAATCTCGAGAATGATTTTACACGTAATTATTTGCGGAATGAAATTATTCCCAAAATCAAAGAAAATATTAATTCTGGAATTGATAATAATATTTTAAAGTTTTCAGAAATTGCATCTGAAAGTGAAAGAGCAATCCATGATTATTCCAAAGAAGTTTGCAAAAAAATAATCACAAAAAATGAATCGGGAATTGAAATATCTAATCTAATAAATAGAGAAAAATATGAAAATATCTTTTCAAATACTGTTAAATTAGGACTTGAAAAAGAATTCATTAATGTTTTTACATTTGATGATATAACCAAAGTTAAATCACTCTTTTCATCGCAAGTTGGAAGCGTTGCAGAATTAAGTAATAACGTTATTGTTATAAAAGAAAGAGAATCTCTTTTTGTACAATCTAAAAGCAAATCTGCTCATAAAAGTTCTGATTTTATTAACTCCCGATTGGGGGGTAGTGAAAGGAGACCCAAGAAAGAAAGTTACGAGCTTAAGATAAATGAGAACTTTCAGGTTGGAAACAAAATAATTTCAGCAGAGATTGTTAATCAAGTCGATGTTAAGTATACAACTTCTGGTGATGTCGAATTTATTAATGGAGATTCTATTTCGTTCCCACTTACTATTCGTAAATGGAAAGATGGAGATAGATTTAATCCGATTGGATTAAAAGGAACAAAAAAGATTTCAGATTTTTTAACTGAGGCAAAAGTAAATTCAAGTAGTAAGAGCGAACAACTTCTATTATTAAATGGAGATAAAATAATATGGGTTGTTGGTCATAGGATAGATGATAGTATGAAAATTAGTAGTGAAACAAAAAGGATTATAAAACTGGTTGCAAGAAGCATCTAGTGTTAAATTAAGTTTGTAAAACATTAAGGAGACTCATGAGTAAAATAGATTACGAAAAGAATTTTATTCAAGTTGGAAACGAAAAATTTGTTCCAATGATTTCGGAAGATAAATTAGACGAACGTGTAAAAGAAATTGGCAAGCAACTCTCAGAGGACTATGAAGGAAAGCTACCAATATTTATAGGGGTTCTAAACGGTTCTTTTATGTTTCTCTCTGATCTCCTTAAGCAAGTTACAATTCATTGCGAAATGGATTTTATGAAGCTTTCTAGCTATGGCGATGAAAAAATTTCATCTGGAAATGTAAAGATGCTAAAAGAGCTTAATGCTGATATAACTGAAAGACACGTAATTGTTGTTGAAGACATTGTAGATTCAGGTTTGTCAATTAATTATATGGATGGTTTATTAAAGCAATTAAACCCAGCATCCATCAGGTACGTCTCCCTTTTGGTTAAACCCAACAGTTTAAAATATGACGTTAAAATTGATTATATTGGTTTTGAAATTACAGATGAATTTGTAATAGGTTATGGCTTAGATTATGCCCAAAAATTCAGAAACTTGCGAGCAATTTATCAACTTAGTGATTAAGGATAATGTAGAGACATTCTAAGGAATGTCCACTTTTAACATACAAGGAGTTTAGTAAATAGATGTTTAATAAATTAGAAATGTCAGAGAATAAAAACGATAAAAAGGAAACCCCCAAAAAGAAATCTTTCCTTGACCCTAAAAAACCAGATGGTGATTTTGATTGGTCAAAAGTTATAAAATCTGTTTTAAGTTGGGGAGCAGTTGTTATTGCAGCTGTAATTGTAATGCAATTTATGCAAGAAGGCAATAATGCAGGAATGGAAATTACCTACGACCAATATGAAACCTACATTAGTAGTGATAAAATTGGTGAAGCAAGGGTTCTTAAAGATGAAGCGAATAATTACATTTTTGAAGGCACCTTTAAAAAGAAAGAATTTATAAACAATCAAAATATTGAAAAATTTAGAGTAACTCTAGTTGAGCCAATTATTCTAGAACAAGTTCAGGTTTGGAAAGAGAGAGGTATTAAATTCACCTTTGTTAAAGAATCGAATGAATGGATGACGCTATTGTTTGGTCTTGTTCCTTGGATATTAATTATTGGTGTTTGGGTTCTCTTTATGAAACGTATGCAGGGAGGTGCCGGTGGTGGACAAAAAGGCATTTTTAGTTTTGGCAAAAGTAAAGCAAAACTAATACCAGAATCTCAAGCAAAAGTTACATTTAAAGATGTTGCTGGTGCGGACGAAGCCAAGCAGGAACTTGAGGAAGTAATTGAGTTCTTAAAAGAACCGTCAAAATTTCAAAAACTTGGTGGTAAAATCCCACGCGGTGTTTTATTGTTGGGCCCTCCAGGAACTGGTAAAACTCTTTTAGCTCGTGCTGTTGCCGGCGAAGCTGGAGTTCCATTTTTTTCTATAAGTGGTGCTGACTTTGTAGAGATGTTTGTTGGTGTTGGTGCAAGTCGTGTGCGTGATCTTTTTGTGCAAGGAAAAAAGAGTGCCCCTTCAATTGTATTTATCGATGAAATAGATGCTGTTGGACGTCAACGTGGTGCTGGACTTGGTGGTGGTCACGACGAACGAGAACAAACACTTAATGCCCTTCTTGTTGAAATGGATGGATTTGAACAAAACAGTGGTGTAATTATTATAGCAGCCACAAACCGACCAGACGTGCTAGATCCTGCGTTGTTGCGCCCGGGTCGTTTTGATAGACAAGTTGTTGTAGATAGACCAGATGTAAAAGGAAGAGAAGGAATCTTAAAAGTTCATACTAGAAAAACGCCTCTTGATAAAGCTGTAAACTTAAAAACTCTTGCTAAAGGTACACCAGGTTTATCTGGAGCAGAGCTTGCTAATTTAGTAAATGAGGCTGCTTTATTGGCTGCACGAAAAAATAAAGTTGCACTTGAAGTAATTGATTTTGAAGATGCAAAAGATAAAATTATGATGGGAATGGAACGTAAAAGTCTCATAATTTCTGAAAAAGAGAAAAAAGTTACAGCTTATCACGAAATTGGACATGTGTTAGTTGCGCTTAAAACTCCAGAAGCAGATCCAGTTCACAAAGTTACTATTATTCCACGAGGACAGGCTTTGGGTGTTACAACCTATCTACCAGTTGATGAAAAACATACCTATTCAAAAGAATATCTTGAAGGAGTTATAACATACGCTTTAGGTGGAAGGGCTGCTGAAAAAGTTGTATTTAATAATTATACTACTGGTGCCGGAAATGATATTGAAAAAGCAACAAGTATAGCTAGAAAAATGGTCTGCGAATGGGGAATGAGTGAAAAGATGGGTCCTATTTCTTACGGAGCAAAACAAGAAGAATTGTTCCTAGGAAGAGAAGTTACAAAGCATCAAGAGTTTAGTGAGTTAACAGCTCAAGAAATAGATGTTGAAGTAAAAGAAATTATTAATAGTGCTATGATACGTTCTGAAAGGATTCTTAAAGAAAACATGGATGTTTTACATAAACTTTCAAAAGAATTATTAGAACGAGAGATTCTAGATTCTGATGAAATTAATAAAATTATTAACGGTGAAGAACTACCTCCACTAAAGAAAAATGGGAATGGAGAAGTGGACGTTCCAGAACACGTTAAAGAAATGATTAAAGCGAAAGAAGATAGAAAACCAGAAGAGAAACCAGACGAAAGCAATGACGACAAAGCTTGATAATGGTAACATAGATTATAAAGCTGAATTACTTAGAAAAAGTATTCATCTGCTTTCTATTACTATTGCCATTGTTTACTATTTTATTACAAAGGAGTTAGCACTAATGATGCTAATTCCTTTTACTTTAGTATCCCTAATCTTAGATTTAGCTCGCTACCAATTTCCTGCTTACAGAGATTTTCTCTATTCGTATTTTGGGTTTATGCTTCGGGAACATGAAATAAACTCAAAGCAAATTACTCTTAGTGGTGCTACTTATGTTTTAATAGCAGCCCTGGTAACAGTTCTCTTTTTCGCAAAAGTTTTTGTTTTATTAGGAATTGCAGTTCTAATTTTTGGTGATATTTTTGCAGCTCTAATTGGAAGAAAATTTGGAAGACATAAATTCCTTTTCAAAAGTCTGGAGGGAACACTCTCGTTTTTTCTCTTTGGAAGCTTAATAATGCTTGTTACTCCTAAAATTGAAGGGAGTTTAGCAGAGCACCTAATTGGATTTGCTGCAGTGGCAGTGGCTGCTATAATTGAGAATGTATCATATGGTTGGGCCGATGATAACCTAACAGTTCCTATCGCAGTCTGTAGCACAATGGCAGTACTCTATTCAATCTATTTGCCTAATTTAGAGTTAGTATTACCCAATGTTCCTTTTTAATTATGTGAATCCAATCTAGATGAAACTAAATATTTTATCACTTGTATAATTTTTACTTTTTGAATAAACAGTTTTAAATTATATGAATCGAGCAAGTAAAAGTTTTCATATAGAAGTAGATAACTAAATGCAAGCAATACCTTCCCGGCGGTAAGGCGGGTCTGATAAAAACATAGGATTATAAACAGATGAAACATAAACATTTACCCATTATACTTTTTGTGACATTACTACTAGCTCTTTCCTCTTGTACTAATTCGCAGAAGCCAGCTATTGGAAATGGAGATGATATAATTGTAATTGCCGACTCTTCTCTCTACTATGAGTTAGAAGCAGAAATGCTTCATGTTTTTGAAAAAATAATTTATACACCGCAACCAGAAAATCTTTTTAATCTTCAAAGAGAGAATTTTAGAAAGTTCAGGAAGTTACAAAACAGAAAAAACATTATAATCCTTGGCACACTCGATTCGGATGACAATACTTCCAAATACATTAAAGCATCGTTAGACTCATCTGTAACTGAATTGGTAAGAAACAACGAAGAGTCATTTATTAATAGGAATAATCTTTGGGCAAAGGATCAACTGGTGATGTTTCTAGTCTCTAATTCTGTTGAGGAACTAAAGAAAAACATTCTAAAAATGAATGAAGAATTACTCTATTCATTCAGACAGGTTTCCAACAAAAGATTATTTTCGAATCTTTATAAACCAAGCCTTGAGTTAAAAAAAGTTAAAGCTGATATTTTAAGTAAATATGATTGGACTTTATATGTTCAACCAGCAATTGACTATGCTAAGAGCGACTCAGTAAATAATTTTGTTTGGTTACGAAGTGGACGAAACACACCAATAGAACGCTGGATGTTTGTTCACTGGATTGAAAATGCAAATGCAAATTACTTGAACAATGACAGTTTAATAAATATTAGGAACAGAGCAACGGAAAGACAATATAGAGTTAGTGATGATTCTGTATATGTTGATATTGCTTTTGGAATGTCGAAGCCAATGGTTTCACAAGCTAATTTTAATGGACGCTATGCATTAATGAGTCAAGGGTTTTGGAAGTTTAGTGACAAATCAGGTGGCGGTCCATTTATAAGCTATTCCTTTTTGGATGAAAAGAGCGGTCGTTTTTATATGATTGACGCCTCAATATATGCCCCAAAGTATTACAAGAAAAAACTTATCCAGCAGGCAGATGTTGTTCTTAGTTCATTTAGAACAATTGATGAATTAAGCGAAGAAAGTATAGAAGATATTTTAGACGAGTTAGAGTAAAAGCAAAGAGGCTGTTTCAAAGGTAGTGCTTTTAATTTGAACCTGCCTTGCTAGCAGGCAGGCGAAGAGAGAAATCTTTAATTCTAGGCAAATAAGAAAGATTCTCATCCCGAAGGTATTAGGAACAAGCTGTCGTTTCACTCCTCAGAATGACATTTTATTAACTTTTGAGACAGCCACTTACAATTCAATTTCATCTTCCGCATAAGTATTCTCTGTTTCACAAACGCGAACTTTAATTTTTGTAATTTCTTTTGGAAGTTTTGTTCTTGATATTTTATCCAAAAAGTACCCAACTAAGTTTTCTGCTGTAGTTTCAAATGGAACAATTACATGTGCAGAATTTAATTCCGAGATCTTTTGCAAGAGAATTTCATCTCTTTCCCAAATAATTACAGAGTGGTCAAGTTCCTCAACTAATGGCCCGACAATATCTTTAACATCAAAATAATCAAGAACCATTCCTGTATTAGAATCAACAGTTCCTTCAAACTCAACTTGCATTTTGTATGAATGTCCATGTAGGTTAAAACATTTTCCTTTGTGGCACTGAAGTCTGTGCGCCATTTCCCATCTAAAGTCTTTAGCTATTTTCATTTTATTTTAGACTATAAGATTTAAGACACAAGATATGAGACAAACACTTGTGAGTGAAAATCCTAAAATCATACTCCATTTATTACTAATTTTTCTTTATCAAAAGATGACCTAGCGGGTTATCTCTACAAATCATTTTGCTAAAGGCATTTCTTCGGAAGCGTCTTTGTGCCTTAGTGGTTTTCTTTTATCAAACCCCAGTTTTATTAGGATCCCAAATATATTTGTGCATTTGCAATTGATATCTCACATTAAGTTTGTCTTCTAGAATCCACTCAACTAATTCTTTATGTTCAACATTTCCAAAAACAGATGAAAATAGAACTTTTACTTTTTGATCCAATTGATACTTTTCTATTATTTCTTTTGACCAGTTATAATCTTCTCTAGAACCTATAACAAATTTAACTTCATCATTTGGCTTTAAAAAGTTGATATTTTGGAAGTGATTCTTTTTATCCATTTTACTAGAGGGCGTTTTGAAGTCGAGTATATTTATTGCTTTTTTATCAACATTTTCAATTGAGAGTGAACCACTTGTTTCTAATAAAACAGTAAAACCATCTTCACATAGTTTTGTCATAAGAAGATAAACGTCTTCCTGTAAAAGAGGCTCGCCTCCTGTAATTTCAACTAGGTTGCAATTATAGGATTTTACTTTTTCAATAATTGCATCAACCGATAGCTCATCTCCATCATAAAATGCATACTCAGTATCACAATATGTACATCTTAAATTACATCCAGTAAGCCGAACAAAGACACAACGCTCACCTGCGTATGTACTTTCGCCTTGAATGGAGTAAAATATTTCGTTTGTTTTTAGCATAAAAACTCAGTTATTATAGTTGCAAAAATAGCAATATTATTTAATAGCTGTATTGTAAAAAACTAAACCATTATATTTTCCTAAACAAATATGGATTTAGTTCGATAGTTAAATAGAGCAGTTATAATTTTAAAAAACATTATAAAAGGAGGGCTTATTAAGTAATAAAGGAGAAAGAGATGAAATTTATATTGATAAATAATATAAAAATATTCAATAAAATAATTGGATATTCGTTAATGATGCTAATTCTTTTTGTTGGCGTGGTTATATTAAAATTTATGCCCGAATTTGAGGTTGCAATCTATTCTGAAAAACAAAGCAATGTTAAGCAAAATGTGGAGGTTGCATATTCTGTATTTGAGTCTAAATACAAAATGTTTAAAGAAGGAAAACTTACAGAGGAAGAAGCAAAGGATCAAGCCGCAAAAGCAATAAAGGAATTTAAATATGATGAAGGGATGGGGTATTTTTGGATAAATGATTATGAACCAAATATGATTATGCATCCAATAAA
>CBDUTO010000039.1:0-33411 GCA_965370315.1 uncultured Melioribacteraceae bacterium | reverse complement strand
CAACTATTAGCCTTTATTCATAGCGAGAAAACGTTTTTCAGCAAACCCTAATTACTATTTCTCTCGTGGAGAATTTCAACCATATTTAACACTCTCACTCGGGGCACATTTTGCTACAGTTGATGCCAAATCAGTTACAGTTAACGGAGAAGTTTTTGATGTTGGGATAAGCCAGAGTGAAACAGTTGGTGGATACAAATTCGGTGGTGGATTTTTCTATTCTGTCTCACCCTCCATTGCTCTTCATTTTGTAGCAACACTTGATGGGAACTCACTAGAACTTAGTCAAGGAACTTCGTCAACAACAACAACTTCAACTTCGGTTACTACTACAAGTAGCTCAAGTTCATCAACTGCATTATATTTTAGTTTGATGGCTGGTGTTTCATTAGCACTATAAAAATATAAAAGAGGATTAAAATTTAGTTTAGGTAGAGTTGAGGAAACTTGTCCGACCTTTTGCGGATACCTCAACTCTACAATCAATATTTCAAAATCTCTTAGTATAAATATGGCAGTATGGATTTCCACCAGTTTTTTTGTAATAATCTTGGTGATAATCTTCTGCATTATAAAAAGTAGTAGCTTTAGTTAATCCAGTTGCAACATTGTAACCTTTCTCAGTCAGAATTTTAATTAATTTAATTGAAATCTCTTTTTGAGTATCATCTACGTAAAAAATTTCAGAACGATATTGTTCACCAATGTCTGGGCCTTGTCCATCAACTTGTGTTGGATCATGAATCTCAAAAAATAATTTTGCTAATTCTTCATAACTAACTTTTGAAGAATCATAAGTTACTTCAATTGCTTCTGCATGTCCAGAATTTGTATTGCAAACTTCTTTGTAAGTTGGGTTATCAGATCTTCCTCCAATGTAACCAGAGATTACTGTGGTAACTCCATCAACTTTTTGAAATTGATATTCCATTCCCCAAAAACATCCACCAGCAAAAATTGCTTTTTCCATTTTTATCTCATGTTTAATTTCAACTGGAACAAAATTTAATGAAATCGAATTTACGCAATGACGAGCGTTTTTATCTGTATATCCTTCACCAAGAAATACGTGACCTAAGTGACCATCACAGTTTGTACATAAAATTTCAGTACGTCTTCCATCTGCATCTGTAACTCGTTTTGTAGCTCCATCAATTGCATCATCAAAACTCGGCCATCCACAATGACTATCAAATTTATCCGACGAAATATATAGGGGAGTATCGCATTGTTTACAAGTGTAGGTACCATCTGATTTATAATCTGTGTATTCTCCAGTAAAAGCTCTTTCTGTACCTTTGTGTATAATTACTCTCTCTTCTTCTGGAGATAGCTTATTATATTCCATTTTTTCCTGCGAAATAATTGCTGAATAATGTAGTAAAAATATTAAAATAATAAATTCAAAATTAGCTTTCATATAGTCCTTTGAAAAATTAATTTGCAGTAATAAAATAATAAAATTTCTACATCATATCTTATTTAAAGTTCCATAAAATTTTTGTGTGATTAAACAACCTAAATAAATAAAAAAATATGCGAATCGTTATTCACTTGTATTTTTATGTAAAAAAAATGAAATTTGAACCACACAATTAAAAATAAAAGAAGGAAAATGGTTATGTCCAATGGAATTTTTTCTGTTCCTTTCCCAGAAAATGACCCAATTAGAAGTTACGCACCAGGAACGCGTGATAGGGAAATATTGAAGAAAAGAATGGAGGAATTAAAAAGTGAAACTCTTGATATTCCAATTATTATTGGTGGAAAAGAGATTAGAACTGGAAATACTGCTGAATGTGTGATTCCTCACAATCATTCACATGTTTTAGGTACATATCACAAAGCTGGTAAAGAGGAAGTTGAACTAGCAATTGAAGCTGCGCTAGCTGCACGTGAAGCTTGGGCATCGATGCCTTGGCACGAAAGAGCCGCTATTTTCTTAAAAGCTGCAGATTTATTAACAACTGATTATTGGCGTTCGACTTTAAACGCCGCAACTATGCTTAGTCAAAGTAAAACTGCCTTCCAAGCAGAAATTGATGCTGCGTGCGAATTAGTTGATTTCTTTAGATTTAATACATATTACGCGCAACAAATATATGAAGAGCAACCGCTTCATTCGCCAGAAGGTTTATGGAACAGAATGGAATACCGAGCTTTAGAAGGATTTGTATTTGCTGTAGCTCCATTTAACTTTACATCTATTGCTGGAAATCTTCCTACATCACCTGCTTTGATGGGAAATGTTGTAATTATGAAACCAGCTTCTAGCGCAGTTTATTCTGGATATTGGTTAATGAAATTATTTATAGAAGCAGGCGTACCTGATGGAGTTATTAACTTTGTACCTGGTTCTGGTGGGCAAGTAGGAAATCCAGTATTAGATTCTCCAGATTTAGCTGGAATTCATTTTACAGGTTCAACCCCAGTTTTTCAAGGTATGTGGAATACAGTTGGAAATAAAATAGCAAAGTATAAATCCTACCCAAGAATTGTTGGCGAAACTGGTGGAAAAGATTTTATTTTCGTTCATGAAAGTGCAGATGTTGATGTTGTGGCAACAGCAATTGTTCGTGGTGCTTACGAGTATCAAGGGCAAAAATGTTCAGCTGCTTCACGTGGATATATTCCAAAATCAATGTGGAATGAGCTAAAAGAAAAAGTAGTTGCAATGCTTAAAACTGTCAAAATGGGTGATCCAGAAGATTTTTCAAACTTTGTAAATGCAGTAATTGATAAAGGTGCATTTGAAACAATCACTGGATATATCGATTATATAAAAAATGCTGATGATGCAGAAATTGTTGCTGGTGGAAATTATGATGATTCTGTTGGATATTATATTGAACCAACCTTTGTTGTAACAACAAATCCAAATTTTAAAACAATGGAAGAAGAAATTTTTGGTCCTGTTTTCACATTGTATCTTTATGATGACGAAAAATATGAAGAGACTTTAAATATTTGTGATCAGACTTCTCAGTATGCTCTAACTGGTGCTATTTTTGCAAAAGATAGAAATGCAGTATTACTTGCAAATAAAATATTAGTAAACGCAGCTGGTAACTTCTATATCAATGATAAACCAACTGGAGCAGTGGTTGGGCAACAGCCATTCGGTGGTGCTCGCGCTAGTGGCACAAATGATAAAGCTGGAAGTTATTTGAATCTAATCCGTTGGGTTTCTCCTAGAACTATTAAAGAGAATTTTATTCCACCAACAGATTACCGTTATCCATTTATGGATGAAGAATAGAAACAGTTGTATAGTATGTGCTTTAGTTTAGTAAAAAGTCCAATCTAATTTTTAGGTTGGACTTTTTTTTTATAGATAAAACTATAAATCAAGAAACATTATTCTCGTCTAACTTCTACAAATAGGGTAGTCGATAAGTACCACTTTGAAACTCAAACTCAAAATGATACAGATATATTGTGATCTGTATCATACTTCTTAGGTAATTCCATTGTGTTCATAACCTCAATAAAAACAACAAGATACAATCGATTTAAGAACAAAGAACCAAGTTTGGCACAGTGATTGTTATAGAGGGGGTAACCAATTAGTTAAAAAGTTTAACTAAAAAAAAGAAAACAAATTACATAATTAATTATCATGAGGACCAACATGAAAACTCTACAAAACACAATCGCAGCAGTAGCTTTAGCTACATTATTATTCTCATCAAACGTATTTGCACAAGACTTTGCAAATGCCTCAACTCCAGTAACAATATCACTTATTAAAGGCTTATCCATGAGCGTTGAAGATGGAAGCATTTCGTTCACAGAAGGTGTAGCAGGAAGATCAGAAACAATCAGTGTATCAGCAGGAACAGCATCAGGTGCAATGTTCAAAGTAATGGGACACGAAGGACGCGATGTAACATTAGACTTCACAAATACACCACTAACTAATGGTGGAGGATCAACTCTAACATTTGAACCAGCAGTTGAGTATACAACAACATCAAGTTATTCAGGTGCAGCAACAAGAGCTGATAATACAACAGTAGCGTTACATAACACAAATGGTGATGCATACCTATGGGTTGGTGGAAGTATAGACGTTGACGGTAGTGAAACAGCAGGTAACTATACAGGATCATTTACATTGAGTGTAGCTTACTAAACCAAAAAATTATTAGTGAGGACGACAATTGAAAATTTAGGTCCTCAGCGATGGCATTACTACCAAAATTGGTTGTAGTGCCATTGCTATTTTAAATGACTTGTTAATTAACTTACATCTTAAACGCTTCAATAAATTCCTTTCAAAGTATTTCACTTATTTTTAACTTACATGCATGAAAAAAATATGTTATATATTAATTACATTAATAGTTTCAGTTACAAGCATTAATTCGCAGACAGTATTTTCAAGTCAAAGCGCATCTGCTACAGCAATTCTAGTCGTTCCACTTTCAATTACTGCTACAGAAGGTGATTTAGATTTTGGTGAAATATTTATTACTAAGTCTTCAACAGTTCAGAAAATATCTCCAACAAATGGAAAATTATTCGTTGTTTCTGGTCATCCTAATCGTAATGTTACTTTTACATTTGGTTCTGTAACTATGGATAATATAGTTTGGGTTGCAACAGCTGCAGGTGATGTTGATAATCTCAAATTTATTCCAAACATTGAACTAGCTAGTGGAACAAGAGTAAGAAGTGGTGACTCTCATACTTTACAATTTAGTAAAGGAATAGGCATCATAGATGTATGGGTAGGTGGAAAAATAAAAATATCTTCTACTCAAAAGAGTGGCGACTATACAGGCAGATTTACTTTAAACGTTTCTTATTAATTTTTTTTCAAAACACACCTAAACATTTCCAAATTATTTTCGATAGATATAATTAGAGATATTTTTCAAAATATTTGACAATTATAGAATATTATGTTAATTTTTAATTACTACAAGCCAGATAAAATATGAAAATTACAAAAGTGATAGCATTTTTAATGTTATCGTACATACTTAGTACAGGTATTGCACTTGGACAAAGTAATACTACAGCATCAGCAAATGTTAGTATTACTCTTGTTAAGGCTCTACAAATTAACCAAATTAAAGGTGATCTTTCGTTTGGTGAATTAGTATTAGGTAGTGTTTCTACAAAGCTTGAAAGAACACCTGATAAAGGGATTCTGTTTGAGGTTAATGGCAGTGCTGGAAGAAACGTTGTAGTAGATTATCAAAACACTTTGTTGAATAATCAAAGTGTCTCAGAAGATACCCCAATTAAAAGTTCAATTCAATTTACTCCTCAAGTAAATACTACGTATGCAAATTCAAATTATAGTAATTTTAAATCTATTTCTACTGGTGAATCTCATCAATTAAATGATAAAGATGGTGATGGAGTTCTCTATTTATGGGTTGGTGGTAAAATGGATATTGATAGTGAATTGCCAAGTGGAAATTATAGTGGTGAATTTGCTATTACTGTTTCTTACTAAAAGACACTTCGTGTTTTCTTCATAGAACTTAATTATTCCCTTGAACATACCATTTTTACTTCTTATTTTTTAACTTTCTTAAACAAACAATAAAAATATCTTGTTACAGTTAATAAATAAAATTGTATTCCTAATTCTAATTTTTATAATCTCTTGCACTTCAATTGAAAATGAAACTAAAAAGATAAAAAAAATTGACATAAATCAAATAGCATCTGAAAAATTTGGTGATAAATTCTCTTTAGATTATAATACTTCAAAAGAATTTGTTTTATGTAAAAAAATAAAAAAATCAAAAGTTGCTGGAAATGCTCCTATTGAATATTTTATTTATGACTTATCTAATAAGAAAATTATTGATGAAAGTGTTATTCCTCTTGGAAATATTTCATGGCTTTCTACGTTCGAAGTAAAAATTGAAATATTGCCAGGAATGATTCAGAAGGATGTACAAACTAATCTTGGATATATTTTAAACGTAAAAACTAATTTAAAAACTAAAATAGATGGAGGAGTTCATTGAAAACTCAAAAATTTACTTTTTTAATTTCTTTTGTAGTTGTAACAGCTTTTACAATGCTACTAATTTCAAACTGGATTGTAGAGGATAGTAATAATTCTAGATCAGAAAAAAAAGGAAGCACCCTAAGGATAGCTAAAACAAATGCAAAAGTGGTCAATTCAGAAAATTGGTCACAGAAAAAACAAAGGGTAAAAGGAATTGCTAAAGCAGATTCTCCAGATAAATTTGAAGAATTACATGCACAAATAAGAACTGCTCCGGGTGAAACAAAACCTACTTACGAAAGAAATTATCGTTTTACTGAATTAGCAAAGTTGAAGAATACAGCAAGTCTGATGAAAGGCTCAAATAATAGTATTACTGATGCATTAAATTGGATCGAACGAGGTCCTTCTAATGTTGGTGGAAGAACAAGAGCAATTGTAGTGGATCACAAAGATGCAACTCATAGCACATGGTTTGCTGGTGCTGTTGGTGGCGGTGTTTGGAAAACTACTGATGCAGGTTCAAGCTGGATTGTATTAACTGATGATTTACCAAATTTAGCTGTAACTTGTCTTGAAATGTCTCTATCAAATGGGGATGTCCTCTATGCTGGTACTGGAGAAGGTTTTAATAATGCCGATGCAATAGAAGGTAATGGTATTATGAAAACAACAGATAATGGTGCTACTTGGAGTCAACTTCCTTCAACAGCAACAGATCCACATTTTTCTTTTGTCAACCGCCTTGCAATTGATCCAACAGATGAAAATATCGTAGTTGCTGCTACTGGCTCTGGTATATATAAAACTACTGATGGTGGTACATCTTGGAGTGAAGTTTACACTCCTGGAAGAATTTTAGATATGAGAGTAAATCCTTCAAACTTTAATACTCTTTTTGCCTCAACAACACTAGGTGTTATTCGTTCGTATGATGCTGGTGATACTTGGGAACTCCCATCTAAAGCCGCATTTGGTGGTGGAAGAATTGAAATTGCTCCTTCAAAATCTGATACTAATAGATTATATGCATCAGTTGATTCAGCTCCAAATAAAATGTATGCAACTTCGGATGGTGGATCAACCTGGGTCGAAGTTGAAGAATTTGATGGTTCGGACAAAGCTTGGTTAGGAGCTCAAGGATGGTATGATAATACAATTGGTGTGCATCCTTATAATGAAAATATTGTCTATATGGGTGGAATTGATTTGTGGCAATCGGATATTACATTAGCTCCTGATTCTGCGGTTACTATAACAGATGTAGTAGATGATGGTTTAGATACTGTATTTTCTTACACTCCAACTGGAGGATTGACAGAAAGAGATGGCGGTATTGGTACTGGAAAATCTTTTTGGAGTGAAAATGTATTGCTAAATTCTGAATCAACAAATATAGAAATAAGGTTCGGACCTGGTAAAACTCAAAAATCCCATATGTTTGCTGCTTCATCATACCTATACAAAGATTATGTAGATGTTCCATTTGAAGTTTGGGACACTAAAAACAATAAACAATTAATGTGTTCATTTACTGATGTTTATCGTAAGAATGAATATTACTTAGGTGCTTCTCGTGGGTCAATAATTTTTGTAAATCATATAGATTATAGTGAAACAGCTTCTACAGATATAGCAGTTAATAATGGTATTAAATTCGAAAACTCATTTGTTGTTGCTTTTAGAATGGCCGCTGGCAAAAGTTGGGATGCTGATAATATACCAGAAGAGAAACTTGTAATTGAAATTGGCAAATTACCTTCATTTACCAGAAGTACAGTTGCTATTACAGATGGATATGATCAATATCCAACTGACACATATACACATGTAGATCATCATAATATTACTATGTTTACAACAAATGATGCTACTGAAGAATTTATTTTCTTAAATGGAAATGATGGTGGTGTTGCAGTATCATATGATGCTGGTGCTTCATTTACTGAAGTTGGAAATAATGGTTACAATACTTCTCAGTTTTATGGTGTTGATAAGAAGCCTGGTGGAAGCCAGTACTTTGGTGGTATGCAAGATAATGGTACTTGGGAATCTGCAAAAGATGTTGATGCAGATAAGACAACTGAATATACATTCAGAATTGGTGGTGATGGTTTTGAAGTAGCATGGCACTATGGTGATTCACAAAAAATGATTGGTGGTTCACAATATAATAGATTTTGGAAAACTACTAATGGTGGTTCTTCATATTATGCTGCTAACACAGGATTTAATGGATGGGGAAATGATGCAGTATCACCATTTATCTCTAAAATTGCCAAATCATACAGTGATCCAGATTTACTTTATACAATTACAACTGAAGGTGTTTACCGAAGTGAAGACTTTGGTGATAACTGGTCTCTTTATCCAATCTCTGCTTTTGCATCTGCTGGATATTTTAGTTTTGCACAAGTTGCAATTTCAATTGCCGAACCTCAAGTAGTTTGGGCTGGTGCACTTACTAATGGATTGTATATATCAAAAGATGGTGGATTGTCATTTAGTGATGTAAGCGATAATACATATGTGAATGGAGCAAGACTTTCTGGAATAGATACTCATCCAACTGATGAAGCAACTGCTTATGCAACTTTTTCATTTTCTGGTGCTCCAAAAATTCTTAGAACAACTGATTATGGTCAAACATGGACAGATCTTTCCGGCTATGGTACTGGAACTGTTAGTACAAATGGTTTCCCAAATGTTGCTACATATTGTGTTTCAGTAATGCCTTACAATACTGATATTATTTGGGCTGGTACTGATGTTGGACTTATTGAATCCACTGACGGTGGTACTTCATGGCATCTTGCTGACAATGGGTTGCCACAAGTTTCAATTTGGGAAATCCGAGTTGTTGATGATGAAGTTGTGCTTGCTACTCATGGACGTGGAATCTGGTCTGTATCACTTCCTGAATTAGCAGATCACAAACCTCCAACGGTTACACTGTCACCTGCACTACTCTCAGCAAATCAAGGGGTTTCAGGTTTAATTCTTAATGTATCACTACGTTCTGTTTACGATTCGACTCATGTAATGGTAGATAATCAAAACGTATTAACAATTAAAACAAGCAATGTAGTTGATACACTTATTATTGCTCCTATTTCAGGTGATGGAACTAAATCAGTCTATATTAATTCATTTAATAGTTCACGTAATTACAAGTCATCAACAACTGAAGTTGAGGTGTTTGAGCTTTTAGAAACTAAACAAGGTTATGTTAGTGATTTTTCTTCTGATGAAGGAGAGTTTGTATTAGATGGATTGGAATTTAGTAGTACATTAGATGGAGAGTTAAGTTCACCTCATCCTTATGGAGATGAACAAACATTCTCTGCTCTATTGAGGGTTCCAGTTATTGTTGCATCTTCTGATGCTATTTTAGAGTATGATGATATTGCAATAATTGAATCGGGTGAAGATGGAACTGTTTTTGGTGACACTGAGTTTTGGGATTATGTAATTGTTGAAGCTAGTAACGGTGGTGATTGGATACCTTTTGCAGACGGTTATGATGCACGATTATATAGTGACTGGGAAGCAGCATACGATGCAGGTAGTTCAGGTGTTTCATCAATGTATAAAACTCACACTATTAATTTATTAGATAAATTTTCTGCGGGTGATACATTATTAATTCGTTTTAGTTTAGTTGCAGACGCTAATACAAATGGTTGGGGATGGGCTATAGATAATTTAGTAATTCAAGGAAGATTTGTTGGTGTGGAAGATGAAATAGTTATACCAAATAAATTTGAATTGAGTCAAAATTATCCAAACCCATTTAATCCTAGCACAGTGATTAGCTATTCACTTCCGTCTGATAGTAAAGTGAAATTGCAAGTCTTTAATGCTCTTGGTGAAGTGATTACAACATTGGTGGATGAAACACGTAATGCCGGTGTTCAAACAATAAAGTGGAATGCTAGTAATCTTGCTTCGGGTGTTTATCTATACAGAATTAGTGCAGAATCTATAAGTGATTCTAAAAAATTCAGTTCTGTTAAAAAGATGATATTGATGAAATAAAAAATAGAAGTAGTTCAATTTTCACTTAACCCCTTCGGAAAAATATCTGAAGGGGTTTTTTATTGGATTGTAAATTTTGCTCAATATATGTAAATTAAGACTTAATGTATTTAGTTTATAAAAGTAATATGAGGAGAATTATTATGATGAAAAGAATTTCAATATTTTTAATTTTTGTATTTGTTTTATCAGTGCAGGTAAATGCATCAAACGGTAAAAACTTTGTTCAACAAAAAGAGGAAGTAAAAACTGTTCCCGGGCAATTTGTTGTTAAGTTTAAAGCGACTGATGGAAATAGAACTCAAGCAAGTTTTTCAAAACTATCAATGGTTGCAGTTAAATATAATGTAACTAGCAACGAACAAGTATTCGCAGAAGCTAAAAATGTTAAGCTAAAAGAGGAATTAAATCTGCATAATGTTTTTCTTTTCAAAACTGATAAAAATGCAAATATTCAAGATATTGTTGATGAGTTGAATAATGATTCAAGCATTGAATATGCTGAACCAGTTTACTTATCTAAAATTGAATCAGTTCCAGATGATCCATTATATTCAAGTCTATATCACTTACCTCAAATAAAAGCTCCAGAAGCTTGGGATATTCAATCAAATTCATCTGGTGTTATTATCGGTGTAATCGATAGTGGTGTTGATTGGGATCATGAAGATTTAGCTGCAAACATTTGGGTGAACAGTGATGAAATTGCTGACAACGGAATTGATGATGATGGTAATGGATATATAGATGATATTCGCGGATGGGATTTTGTTCATAGTGTTGCTGGTAGTGGCGATACAGATGCAATGCCAGCTGAAGATGGTGATACCACTGATAATGACCCAATGGATTTTAATGGACACGGGACACACGTTGCTGGTATTGCGGGTGCTGTAACAAATAATGGAATTGGTATTGCATCAGCATCATATGGCGCAACTATAATGCCTTTAAGATGTGGATATAAGGCTAATAATGGGACTGGATATGTGCCATCAATCTTTGCTGCTGAAGCGTATATTTATGCTGCTGATAATGGTGCTGTTATTACCAATCAGAGTTCGGGTAATAGTGGACAAGCTATTCTTGATGCAGCGTATTATGCATTTCTAAATGGAGTTTTAATTGTAGAATCTGCGGGTAATGGTGATGCTGTTACTCCCTCAGTTCTTGGATCACAACCATGGGTAATTAGTGTTGCTGCTGTTAACCAAGATGATGTTAAAACTTACTACTCGAGTTATGGAGAGTATGTTAAAGTATCTTCGCCAGGGGGAGAACAATTTGTCGGTAATGATACTTGGGGATTTTTGAGTACAATAGTCCATCCATCCGATTTCTATGATGGTCAACTTTACACTAAATTTCAGGGTACTTCAATGGCGGCACCATTAGTGGCTTCTGCAGCTGCTCTTGTAAAAGCTAATGACCCAAGCATGAATGTTGTTGATTTGTTTTCCCGCATGGTTGAAACTGCTGATGACATTGATGGATTAAATCCTGATTACGAAGGTTTATTAGGTTCTGGAAGAATTAATCTGCATAGAGCATTAACTGAAAACGTTAGTGCTAAACCACATTTTAAAATAATTAGTACCGATGTTAATGATGCATCGGGTAATGGAAATGGTTTCCTAAATCCTGGTGAACAAGTTGAACTAAAAATACTATTAAGAAACGAATGGCAAAACGCTAGTAATGTAAGCGTTGCATTAATAAGTAATGAACCTTGGCCTGTATCAATTGATATAGCTACTTCAAATATTGGAAGTGTTACCGGTGTACTAGATACTGTAAGTTGGGAAGCTGAGGCAACTTTTACTATTACTGCCGCCGAAGATGGTATTCCAGTTTCAATTCCATTTCAGTTAGTCATTACTGGAGATGGATTTACACAAACAGTAGACTATAATGTGGCAGTATCTCCTCAAGTATTATTTGTTGCTGATTTTGAAGCTAGCGATAACAGATATTTTGATTATAGTAACTATTTTTTAGAAGCGTTTAACAATAGTGGAATTTCTTTTGTGAACGTTTATCACCAAGACACCGAAATTACTGCAGAATTGTTAAATAAATATTCTACTGTTGTTTGGGGGTGCGAATGGCATTTCCCTTCGGTAGATAGTAGCGATAGAATTGCTCTAGAATCATTTTTGGATAATGGAGGATCACTATTCTTATCTGGGCAAGATGTAGCTTGGGATTTGAATGATAACATTGATAATATAGATCAAGAATTTTTGAATAACTATTTAAAAATTAGCTTTGTTGCTGATAATGCTGGAGCTTCAGAAATATCTGGTGTTACGGATAATCCTATTACTGATGGTATGGAAATCGAATTTTATCAGAAAAAACGGGATGCCGATCAGCAGTTCCCTGATGTTTTAGAACCTATAGATGGTGCAGAATCAATTCTTAATTATGCAGATGGAAGGAGTGGTGCTATTAGTTATTCTGGAAATTACAATGTTGTCTTCTTCGGTTTTGGAGGATTCGAATCTATTGATAATATAGATACAAGAAATGAAATCATGAAAAATACTGTCGACTGGTTATCTGGAATTGAATATTCAGTTGATCAATTAACTGATACAGAATTAACTACCGAGAGTTATACTATAAATTGTGAAGTAACATCTCGTTCCTCTTCAATCTCTGACATATTTCTTTATTGGGATATTAATGGTACACTTAATCGAGTTAGTATGACTGATAATGGAAGTGGAAGTTATTCAGCTGAAATTCCTTCACAAAGTTCAGGTACCGATGTTTCATATTTTATCTATGCCGAATCAGAAGATGGAAAATATATCCTATCTCGTGTGAGTGGATTTCATGTGGGTGTAGATAATATTGCACCAGTTATTGAATTAGAAAATAAAGTACTAGGAAACTCAATTAATGTTTATGGACCTGATCCATACATGTTACCAGTTAGTCTCTACGATAATATTGGAATTGATACCACTACTGCTAAAATATATTTTACCGTTAATGATATCGAACCATTCCAATTTAATCTACTTGAGTATTCAGCAAATTATGACTTCTATTACGGCTCATTTTCATTTACTGAACCCCTTATAATTGGAGATAAAGTAAGCTACTATTTTTCAGTTAATGATAATTCGACAAATGCAAACGAAACAAAAACTGAGGTTTTCGAATACTTTATTGATACCCTGCAAATATTAGATGGATTTGAAGAAGGTCTAACAGAATGGGATTTAGATCAAGAATGGGGATTGTCTAGTAAACGTAAATCGGGTGAAAATTCTTTAACTGATAGCGAAGTTGGGTTCTATGAAAATAATCTAAATACATCCGCAACATATAGAATGCCATTTAACTTAACTCTGTATAAATATGCGAAGTTAGATTTTTATTTACGAGCAAATTTAGAACGAGATAAAGATTCACTTTTTGCAGAAATTAGTAGTGATGGTGGAGCAAATTGGATTACGGAGTTTAGATTCTCAAAAAGTTTATCAGGATTTAAATTACAAACTGTAGATTTATCTGAATATACTGGCGAAGGTAACGATAATATATTGGTACGTTTTAGATTACTCACAGACTCATCTGGACAAAGAGATGGTGTTTGGATTGATGATGTAAGTATTGCTGTATCATACACTGTTGTTGGTATTGATGATGAAATAAATTCAATACCTATGGAGTATTCATTATCTCAAAATTATCCAAATCCATTTAACCCAAGTACGGTTATAAGTTATTCATTACCAACTGAAAGCATTGTGAAAATTCATGTCTTTAATACACTTGGTGAAATGATAACAACCTTAGTGGATGAAACAAACAATGCTGGCGTTCATACATTAGAATGGAATGCGAGCAATCTAGCTTCTGGTGTTTATCTCTACAGAATTAGTGCAGAATCAATTAGTGAATCTAAAAGATTTAATTCAGTTAAAAAAATGCTACTATTGAAATAAAGGCCCATATCTATTCGGGGCTTTTGCTAGAGTAAATATGAAAAAATATGGTGTCATCCCCGCATGTCTTTAGTGGGAATTTTATAAAATCAAAATATAAACACAAGTTCATGAACCCCTTCAATTATCGAAGGGGTTTTTTATTAAATTGTTAATCATTCAAGCATTGAGTAACTTTGTAATGTTAAAAAATGATTTGATGTGTGAACATTCCTACAAAAAGAAGCATTTCCCAAGTTATTTACAATTAAAAGTTAAAAAGAGAAATTTATGTTAAAAAAAATATTGGGCTTATTTAAGAAAAAAGTTGTTACAAAAGCTCCACCACTTAATCAGCCAAAAAAAGAAACAAGTAGTAATAAAAAAACTAATAAGAAAAAAGTAGAGTATAGAAAAAATAAACCAACAACTAAAAAAGTTCAAAGTTTAAGTAAACCAAGCATCAAGAGAGATATTAAAAAAGAGAGCACTGAACCAGAAAAAAAGTGGCTACCAAAAGATTTTCCAGTTGTTAAAGAAGCAGGGAAGTCACGATTTTATGATTTCAAATTATCAAATGGAATCCTTCATGCTATTGCAGATTTAGGTTTCAAATACTGTACTCCAATACAAGCTGGTATATTAAAAAGTACATTGGATGGAAAGGATGCAATTGGTCGTGCTCAGACTGGAACAGGGAAAACAGCGGCTTTCTTAATTACAGCCATTTCTAAGTTGGTAAAAAGAGAAGGTGATAAAAAACGATTTAAAGCAAATCCCCGTGTATTAATTTTAGCCCCAACTCGTGAACTAGTTCAGCAAATTGAAAAGGATGCATTAGAATTAGTAAAATACCAACCTATTAAAGTTGTTGGTGTATATGGGGGTATGGATTACAAAAAGCAAATCTATAAAATTAAGGGGCAGTATGTTGATATAATGGTTGCTACTCCCGGACGTTTAATAGACTTTATGAATCAAAAAATAGTTCATTTAAATAATGTTGAAATTCTTGTACTTGATGAAGCTGATAGAATGCTAGATATGGGTTTTATTTTGGACATGAAAAAAATTGAAAGAGCCACTCCACAAAAGGAGAAACGACAAACATTATTCTTTAGTGCAACATTCCCAGATAACATTAAGCGAATTGCTTCTAATTGGACTAATGATGCTGTGACTGTTGAAATTGAACCTGAGACGGTGGCTGCTGATACTGTTACACAAATAAATTATATTGTTGAAGCTGACGATAAATTCAAACTACTATTTAATTTATTAGAAAAAGAAGATGCAACTAAAATATTACTATTCTGTAATAGAAAAGATACATCAAAAGATCTTTTTGAGAAGATGCAACAATACGAAATATCATCAACTCTACTTAGTGGTGATATTGATCAACGTAAGAGAATGAATAGGCTAGAGAATTTCAAGCAAGGGAAGTTTAAAGTACTTGTAGCTACTGACGTTGCTGGAAGGGGAATTCACATAGAAGCTGTAAGCCATGTTATCAATTATAACTTGCCAGTAGATCCTGAAGATTACGTGCACAGAATTGGAAGAACTGGTCGTGCTGGTGCTGAAGGTACTTCAATAAGTTTTGCTTGTGAGGATGATTCGTTCAATATCCCAAATATTGAAGAATTTATGAAAAGGAAGCTAGAATTAACTTACCCTGATGATGAATTTTTTAAAGAACTTCCTAAACCTAAGAAAACTCTGAAGGAGGTTAGAGAAAGTAATAAACCACCTGCTCCAAAGAAAAAGTATGATAGAAATAATTCAAATAGAAATAGGAGTGGGGGAAGACCTCGAAGTTCTGGAAAACCACAACGCTCGCAAAGTAAACCAAATAGTAATACAAGTGCTGAGGAAAAAAAATAGATTTTTGTCAATAAATTTTCAAATGAAGAGACGTTCCGCTGGAACGTCTCTTCATTTATCCGCAAAATTTGTTTGAAGTAAGCCTGCCTTGTCGAAGTGTTAATCCAATTTTTATTTCTCTTCTTTAGCTTCAATTTTTGTAGCTATCATATCAGAATGCTCCAGATGTAGATTCTTACTAATGGTTCGCATAAAATACTCTTCATATTTATCAAGTTTACCATCAGCAAAAACTAGACGCCAAAGATTCTTTATGATTACCAATTTTGCTTCTCTTCCATATGATTTATTAATAACGTCAGTAAATTCATATAGGCTAACGCTATCTTCTGTTTGTTGAGTAGCAAGTTGAAGCAATTCATCAACCAACTCATCAGCAAGATTAAACTCATCCCGCATAGTTTTTTCAATAAATACTTTTTCTTCTATTGAGAAATCATCATCTGAATTTGCAATCTCTAAGAATAGAGCACAAGTTGCAATTTGTAATTGAGTTTCTGAGTTATACTTTTTTGATACACTACTATTTGCATCATCCACATTTGAAATTAAGTTTTTTATAAATCCTAGCATTATATATCCTTTTATTTAAAGTTGCTATTTGTTTGAAATCCTTGTTCTAACACTATTTTTATTAAATTCAATAGTTTTATAACTATTTCCTTCAATACCTCCCCATATTGATCCAACTAAGGTTGTTATAGGTATTGCCATGAAATATTCTGGGTTTTTACTACCTCCACCAAAATTAATTGTTGCCCCAGAAACTTTAACAAGTAAAAGTCCAGCAACAAATCCTGCAAATGTTCCAGCGATTGAACCTAATAAAATTGACCCACTTTTATATTCAATCGATAAAATATCATTTTTGCTAATTTCTTCTATTTCATTAGATTTACTTATTAAAAGAGTTTTAGAATCTATTCTTATGAATAGTCCTTCATCGCTTTTATTATTAGAGTTTACAATAACATTTTCATTTTTAAGTTCTGTATTAATTTTACGAATGTATTCTTCTTCTGTGAGAGACCCCTTTTCAAGATACGATGATGAGCACCCAACAATAAATAATATTAAGGATAGTAATACTGCTTTCATTTTTCTCTACAAACTATTGATAAATATTTTTCAATGAAGTTTTGCTTTTGTATTTAATAAGTGCAATTAGTGAAACTACTGTCCAAGCACCTTCCAAAATTACAAATGGTAAGTAATCTAATAGTAACGAAGCTAGGCAAGCCATTCCAGCTCCAACTAGGTTTAACAATATAAATGATAAATCTTTGGTTGTAATTTTTTCAATTACATTTAGAAAGTAAGCTAGGAGTATTTGAAATACTCCAATAGAACCTATTATATCATTTATATTCATATATGTTTTACTTTGGACCTAGAATCGAGTATCCAGTTTCCATCATCCAGATTATCTCTCATACATCTCTGACATCTTTTTGTACCGTTCACTTAATTCACTTGGTACTTGATCCCAACTAAACCGCCAAGCCCAATTACCACCGAGCTTTCCTGGGAAGTTCATTCGAGCATCTGTTCCAAAATTTAATATATCTTGCATTGGAATCACAACAATATCAGCAACAGATTTATATGCTTCTTTGATTAATGCAGTACAAACATCATCCCCATAATAGTTTAGATAATTTTGCGCCCATTCATAAATTCCAGATTTTGTATCACGTTCATTATCAAAAAATCCTTTTGTTGTATCATTATCATGAGAGCCAGTATAGACACAGCAATTTTTGATATGATTATGAGGTAGAAAATTTTCATCTCTATCATCCCCAAAACCAAATTGAAGAATTTTCATTCCAGGCAATTCAAATGAATCACGGAGTTCTTCAACTTCTGGTGTAATAACTCCTAAATCTTCAGCTAATATCTTAACATCTCCAAATACTTTTTGGAAGGTTTCAAATAGTTTTTTCCCAGGAGCTTTCACCCATTTCCCATTAATTGCTGTTTCAGCATCACCTGGAATTTCCCAAAAAGCTTCAAGACCACGGAAATGGTCTATACGGACTATATCAACTAATTGATACATTTTTTTTATTCGTTTTTGCCACCAACTAAAATTGTCCTTTTCCATTTCATCCCAACGGTAAAGAGGGTTGCCCCATAATTGTCCAGTATTACTAAAATAATCTGGAGGAACGCCAGCTACAGTTTCTTGGTTTCCTTTTGCATCTACAGTAAAAAGACCTTTATTTGCCCAAACATCAGAGCTATCATATGCAACAAAAATTGGAAGATCTCCAATTATTTGAACCCCTTTTTCAGTTGCATAATTTTTAATAACATTCCACTGAGCAGCAAATTTGTATTGCATAAATTTTTGGAAACCAACTTCATCTAACAATATTTTCTTCCATTTACTAACTGCATCATTTTTTCTAAAAGCAATTTCACTATCCCAATCTTTCCAATGCACCCCTTTGTGATAATTTTTTACAGCCATGAATAGAGCATAATCTTCAAGCCAATCAGCATTATCATCACAAAAAGAGCCACATTCATCAATTATTGACTTCCCACTATTTTTAAGATTTTCATATGCAATTCGTAATACTTTTAGCTTATTCTCAAAAATAGATCCAAAATCTACTTGATGAGGGTTTGAATGTGGCATCAAACTTAAATCTATTTTTGATAGTAATCCTTCCTCATGTAATTTCTCAAGGCTAATTAAATATGGACTTCCAGCAAATGTAGAAAAACTTTGATAGGGTGAATCTCCATATCCAGTTGGACCCAATGGAAAAATTTGCCAAAGCTTTTGTCCACTGTTATGAAGAAAATTAATGAAGTTAATAGCCTCACTTCCAAACTCTCCAATTCCATATTTACCTGGCAAAGAAGTTGGATGTAAAAGTATTCCTGCAGAGCGTTCGTATTTCATAAAATTTCCAATTGAATTAATAATTTAATGCTCAAAATAAGAAAAAAAAATTGCATTGCAAATACTAAGATTTTGGTATAATTTCGAAGAAATATTATACATAGGATGGTGTATAATATAGTCGGTAAATTAATACATTGCTTTAAATTTTGCTTTCTAAAAATAATATTCCTATTTTGAAGCTCAATTAATTAGAAAGTCTTACAACCTCTCCGAGTTCATAACTAGTTAATATATAATAAGTTACGGCTATTTAATAATATAAATCTTTAATTTAGGGGCCCTTAATGAAGATAAAAAGACGATTTACTAATCCTGAAGTTAGTCCCTTCGATTTAATGGAATTTGTTAAAAGAACTTCCGAAATAAAAAACCCAGATGGCTCAGTTGTTTTCAAAATGGATGACGTGGAAATCCCAAAGGGATGGTCACAAGTAGCTACAGATATTATTGCTCAAAAATATTTTAGAAAAGCTGGAGTTCCTAGATTAACCAAAAAAGTTAGTGAAAAAGGCGTTCCAAAGTGGTTACAACCTTCTGTTCCAGATATAGAAAGATTAGAAGCTCTTCCGAAAAAAGAGAGATATTCTTCCGAAAGGGACTCTCGTCAATTATTTCATCGATTAGCAGGAACATGGACATATTGGGGTTGGAAAGCAAATTATTTTGATTCCGAAGAGGATGCAAAGGCATTCTATGAAGAGCATTTATATATGCTTGCTAATCAAATGTCAGCACCAAATTCGCCTCAATGGTTTAATACAGGATTACATTGGGCTTATGGAATTAATGGTCCAGCACAGGGTCATTCTTATGTTGACTATAAAAATGGAAAATTAACTCAATCAGCAGATGCATATACTCATCCACAACCACACGCTTGTTTTATTCAATCAGTTAATGATAGTTTAGTGAATGATGGTGGAATTATGGATTTGTGGACTAGGGAAGCACGTCTATTCAAATATGGTTCTGGAACTGGTACTAACTTTTCGAATGTACGTGGAGCCGATGAATCATTAAGTGGTGGTGGAAAATCATCGGGATTAATGTCATTTCTAAAAATTGGTGATAAAGCAGCTGGAGCAATTAAATCTGGTGGCACAACTCGACGTGCGGCAAAAATGGTAACATTGGATGTTGATCATCCAGATATTGAAGAATACATTAATTGGAAAGTTGTAGAGGAACAAAAAGTTGCATCCATTGTTACTGGGTCTCATTTAAATAATATTCATTTAAATAATATTATGACAGCGTGCTACAAAGAGCATCCTGAAAATGATAGGTTTAGCAAGAGTGAAAACAAATATCTTCGTACAGCAGTAATTGAAGCACGCAAAGCAAGAATATCTGAGAATTATATAGAGAGAGCTATTCAGTTAGCCCAAGCTGGCTTTAAGTCAATGGAGTTTCCAACATACGATACAGACTGGAATTCAGAAGCTTATGCAACAGTATCAGGACAAAATTCCAACAATTCAGTTCGTGTTACTAACGAATTTATGAATGCCGTAATTAATGATACTGATTGGGATCTTGTAGGTAGAGTTGAGAAGAAAAAAGCTATTGATGAAAATAGAAAACCTAAGGCATTGAAAACTATCAAAGCAAAAGAACTCTATGATGATATAGGTTTTGCTGCATGGTCTTCCGCAGATCCTGGTTTACAATATCACACAACTATTAATGAATGGCACACATGTATTGAAAGTGGTGAAATTCGAGCTTCAAATCCATGTAGTGAATATATGTTTCTTGATGATACTGCATGTAATTTGGCTTCCCTTAATCTTGTGAAATTTTATGATGATGAAGAACAAAAGTTTTTAATTGATGATTTTAGATATGCATCTCATCTTTGGACAATTGTTTTAGAAATTAGTGTGATGATGGCTCAATATCCAAGTAAGGAAGTTGCACAAAATAGTTACGACTTCAGAACTCTTGGACTTGGATATGCAAATATTGGATCATTATTGATGCGTCAAGGTATTCCGTACGATAGTAAGGAAGCTGGTGCTATTACAGGAGCTATTACTGCTATCATGCATATGACTGCTTATTCTACTTCTGCTCTTATGGCAAAAGAACTTGGTACTTTTACTAAGCACGATATGAATAAAGATAATATGATTCGTGTAGTTCGTAATCACCAACGCGCTGCATATAACGTACCAAGAGAAGAGTATGAAGGATTAACTATTTATCCAAAGGGAATTAATCCAAAGTATTGCCCTTCTGACTTGTTGAAAGCTGCTCGTGAAGATGCAGATAGAGCTGTTGAATTAGGAAAAAAATATGGATTTAGGAATGCTCAAGTAACTGTCCTTGCGCCTACTGGTACAATTGGGCTTGTAATGGATTGCGATACAACTGGTATTGAGCCAGACTTTGCTCTAGTTAAATTCAAAAAGCTAGCAGGTGGTGGATATTTTAAAATAATCAATCAATCAATTCCTCCAGCATTAAAACGGCTTGGATATAACAAAGAGCAAATTACTGAAATTGTAAAATTTGCTAAGGGTGCTGGAACATTGCAAGGGTGTCCTCACATAAATCCAGAATCACTTAAAGCTCGTGGTTTCACGGATGACTTAATTGAGAAAGTTGAAGAAATGCTTCCTTCTGTTTTTGAAATTGGATTTGCATTTAATCGTTTCTCATTGGGTGATGATTTTGTAAAAGGAAAACTTGGTTTAACTGAGAAAGAATTAAACGACTACAATTTCAGTTTGTTAGAGCATTTAGGTTTTTCTAGAGAAGAAATATCTTTTGCAAGTGATTACGTTTGCGGAACTATGACTGTTGAAGGAGCACCATTCTTGAAGCATGACGATTATCCAGTTTTTGATTGTGCAAATAAATGTGGTAAAAATGGAACAAGATATATTGCAGCAGATGCTCATATTCATATAATGGCAAATGCACAACCATTCCTTTCTGGAGCAATTTCAAAAACTATCAACTTCCCACACGAAGCTTCAATTGATGAAGTAAAAGAAGCATATATCAAATCATGGCAAATGGGATTAAAAGCAAATGCACTTTATCGTGATGGTTCAAAACTTTCACAACCCCTTAACACAGTAAGTGAAGAAGAGATAATTGAAGAGATTGTTGAGAAGAGGGAAGTTAGTGATATTGTTAAAGTTGCTGAAAAGATTATCCACAGATATATTGCAAAGAGAAGAAAATTACCTGATAGAAGAGAAGGTTATACTCAAAAAGTTAAAATTAATGGTCAGACAGTTTATTTAAGAACTGGTGATTATGATAATGGTGAACTTGGTGAAATATTTATTGATATGGCAAAAGAAGGTGCAGCATACAGAAGTCTTCTTAATAATTTTGCAATTGCAATTTCTTTGGGTCTTCAGCATGGAGTACCATTGGAAGAGTTTGTTGATGCCTTTATATTTACACGTTTTGAACCATCTGGACCTGTATCTGGACACAAGAGAATTAAAATGTCAACATCTGTAATTGATTATATTTTTAGAGAATTAGCAGTTTCATATCTTGACCGTAATGACTTGGCACATATTGATGAAGATGTGGCTACTAAAACAAGTAGTGATCACTTAACTGTAATACCAGAATATGAGAGTGAAGAAGTTATTAGTGAAAGAACTATTATTTTAGATAGAAATGATAGCGTACGTCAAGGAGCATCTCCTAAGCCAACAGAAGCAAAAGTAGATGTACGAGGACGATTGAGTCCTGAAATTCGTGAAAGAGAGCAAGCTAAGCAACAAGGCTATACAGGTGATATTTGTCCAGAATGTGGAAGTATGACAATGGTAAGAAATGGAACTTGTCTGAAATGTAATACTTGCGGTGCTACAACTGGATGTAGCTAATCTCCAAAATTAAATGGGGCTTTTCAAGCCCCTCTTTTAGTTCTAATTATTTTATTTTCGGTTTTATTTCTTTGTGATTAACATATAATTTGTTTTTGTGAAGCTCATTAAAATGCTAATCACACAATATATAGTTATTTGTTGATTCTAAATTACTTTTCCATTGCAAAATTCTCAAATTTCTACTAAAAACAAATTATTTATGTAGCTGGGCATCAATTCTGCAATTGTTTATATACTTATAAATTGATATCTTATTATTTTTTTTGAAAATACTGTGTGAAACATATTTGACACAACCATTTAAAATATTCATCTCTCTAATTATCTTAGGTTTTCTTTCGACAACCCATTCACAAAATGGTGGCATGAAGATATCTGGTTCGGTGCTAGATTCGGAAACAAAGAGACCAATTATTGGTGTAAATATTATTGTTACAAAGGATATATCTCAAAACGATTCAGAATTTTTAACTGGTGCTGCTACAGATATAAATGGGGAATACATTACTTCAAAATTACCAATTGGGAAATATTTAATTACATTTAGAAATATTGGATATAAAGAGAAAACAGAATTTATTGAAATTGAAAAAAATAGTGGTACACTTTTAGTTAATGCATTTCTAAAGACAGAATCAGTTGAAATGGATGAAGTGATTGTACGAGAGCAAAAAGTTGTTGAAGAGATTATTAGTGCTGTTGATATTTCTCCTAAATTACTTTCACTTTTACCATCATTAAGTGGTGAAATCGATGTCTTCAAATCCCTGCAATTGCTTCCTGGAGTAAAAGTTGCTTCCGAAATGTCTAGTGGAATTTATGTTCGTGGTGGATCTCCTGATCAAAATCTAACTTTGGTTGATGGTTCTATGCTCTACAATCCTTCTCATCTTGGTAATATTGCTAGTACTTTTAATACGTACGCATTGTATGATGTTAAACTTATTAAAGGGGCATTCCCAGCTGAATATGGTGGAAGACTTTCGAGTGTCCTCGATGTAAAACTACGAGAAGGTACAAACGAGAGGGAGAAAGGAATTATTGGAATTGGAACTATAATGTCTCATGCAACTATTGAAGGTCCAATTACTGATAAGTTAACTTATATTGTTTCTTCAAGAATTATGTACTACGATCAGTTACAGGCTATTTTCCAAAAGAATAGTGTTACACCAAGAAATAATTTCTTCGATATCAACTCAAAATTAAATTATAAATTTTCTAAAGACCAGAATGTTGCAATTAATTTTATGTACAATAAGGATAATATTTATAGCCCTCCAGTAAATTTAGGATTTGAATACAATACTAATTGGTCAAATATGAATATTAGTGCAAATTGGTTAACAATGAAATCTAAGTCATTTATTCTAAATACTAATATTTCCTATATAAAATATAAATTCGCATCTTCATTGGATGATGTAACTAGTGATTCATTAGCAACTGATTATTTTTCATCTTCCGATTTAGAGGATATTGCTATTAAGCAAAATCTTGAGTTGACAATTACTGATGAATATAAAATAAAAACTGGATTTGAATTTATTCTACATAAATATCAATTAGTTAATTGGATTGTTTATCACCAAGTTTTGGAAACTTCTCCTGATCATTTTGAGAACCATAATTCATATGAGTTAGCATATTTTTTTCAAAATCAATGGCAACCTTTTGCATTTATTAATACCAACCTAGGTGTTAGATTTTATAAATTTTCAAATTCTAGAGATATAAAAATTGAACCAAGACTTTCAATGTCAATTTCCATCAATGAAGATTTCAAAATAAAAGCTGCATATGCTGAAGCATATCAATTTTTGCATTTAATTTTAAGAAATGATATTAGACTTCCAACGGATTTGTGGTATCCATCTACTTCAAATATTAAACCAGCATTTTCAAGACAAAGCGTTGCTGGGTTCGATTTCTTCTTTGATGAAAAGGTTTACCTATTTTCTGTGGAAGCATACTACAAAGATTTTAGTAATATTTATGAATTTATAGATATGCCACACTACTCATTGAACAATCCGATAGAAACCCACTTTACTGAGGGTAAGGGAGAAGCATACGGTGTGGAGTTTTTCTTTAATAAGCGTGCTGGTAGAGTAACTGGATGGATTGGATACACACTCTCATGGACTAAAAGATTATTTCCAGAACTTAATGCCGGTGGAATCTATCCACCTCGTTACGATAGGTTGCATGATGTTTCGTTCGTATTAACTTATGAACTTTTAGAGAACTTATCCTTTGGTGTTACTTGGTCATATTCAACGGGCTCTGGTTTAACTATGCCTACTGGTAAATATTATTATACAAATGAAGAGTTGGATGGAATTGAAAATCAAAATGTTAATTATTCATCAAGGAATGAATATCAATTACCTGATTATCACAAAATGGATATTAATATAAAATATACAACAACTATGTTTTCTCTTCCAACATATTTTTTCATTAATATTTATAATGCTTATAATCAGAACAATGCTTTTGCTCAATATGTTGCTTACGATTTTGATGCTGAAAAAAATGAGTTTGATTATTCAAGTACACCAAAATTAAATCAAATTACATTAATGCCATTTTTTCCAACTTTTGGATTTGCTATAAAATTTTAGATGAAAAAAATATTCCTATACATATCGCTTATTTCTCTCTCAATTCTGACGCTAAGTTGCGAGCAAATAGATGTTATTGAAAGTAGCATACCATATCAAGAATTTAATATTGTAAATGGAAGACTTATTGGGGATTCTACTAAGGTAGAAGTGTCTTTCACAAAAAGTTTTCCTATTGAGGAAAATTTAAGTAGAGACGATGTTGCTCTAAAAAATGTTACTGCATACATCTGGTCAGAAACTCAAGGAATATTTACACTTAAACACGTAAAAGATGGTATGTATTCTCCGATAAATGAACTCTACGTTCAACAAGGTGTTAAGTATGAATTATACGGAGAATATCAGAGTGAACGAATTTATTCTACTACATCAATACCTCGTGAGCCTGAAATAGTAGAAGCAAAAATTGAAGGGAAGTATTTAAAATGTGTAGTTGTTCCAAATTCAAAATCTGTTTATGCGGCTAAATATTTTTTACAATCTCTGGATAAAGAGTATGAAAGTTTTAGTGATACAATATTTTATGAAGTTACAAGTAAGTTGGTAGACACACTTAATGCAGTTGAAGTAAGAACTTCGGATATTCCAATTTCTTATTATGAAAATCCAGAAAAGTATAAAGTTGAAATAATTTTATATTCTTTTGATGAAATTTATAAGGACTACTTTTCAACTCGCGAAAATAATAAGCCAATAGAAAATATTTTCAGTGAAGGTGGTGGTTCAGTTTATTGGAATGTTTCCGGTGAAAATACGATTGGCTTATTTTTAGGTTACACAAAAACAATCATTGAAATAGAATAAAATTGAAGATAATTGAATTATATATTACACTTTTTATTTTAGCAATATTTTTAATGTTTCTTATCGGATGCATGGAAGATATTCTAGAACCCGTTGATGTAAAATATCATTCATCGGCAGATTTGATTGCTTATCTTGAAACACATGGCGATTTCATAAATTCAAGTAAAAATCCTGCGATTATATCTGTGGATGATGCTTACAATAATTTATCGAACTATCTCTTTATGGATATTCGAAGTGCAAGTGAATTCCAGAGTGGACATATTGAAGGTGCAAGAAATTTTAGTATTAAACAACTTTTAGATTCATTGGAAATTAATAATATTCCCCTTGATGCTGGAATAGTTTTAATTAGTAAATCTGGACAAAAAGCTGCTTATGCAACGTCTTTGCTACGTTTGTACGGTTATTCAAATATTTATTCCTTGAACTTTGGTATGGCTCAGTGGAATGAACAATTTTCAGACGTGTGGATAAATGCTCGAGGTGATTCTGAGTGGTGGTTTCTTTACACAACAAAAAAATTTGCTAAACCTAAGAAAGATAATAGATTACCAGATATTACAAACACCGATAATTCTCTGACTACTGAAGAGTTTCTAAAAATTAGAATAAAGAAGTTTTTGTCAGATGAAGAATATATAAATTCAATTGCGAATATTGAAGAAATTGATGAACTTTATTTGAGACTATATTCAAAATTTAGAAATGCTTTTGTTTTCTGTTATGGTGATAAAGAACTTTATGAACATTTCAGATACTTCCCAGATGTTGCTCCTCCAGTAACTTGGGGAGGTCACCCCTTAAGCGCAACATTTTACGATGCCCTAATTGATTTTAAAGCATCTACAAATTTACTTACACTACCTGTAAATGAAACATTATATAACTATACATATAATGGTCAGAGGAGCCTTTATATTACAGCATATTTAAGATTGATAGGTTACAATGCAAAATCAGTATACTATGGTGCTGTTAGTATGATTTATAATAAGCTTAAACTTGAAAAGTTTCCAGAATGCTTTCAAGAATCAAGAATAAAAAATTATCCAATTGTGAATTAAATTTATGTCAAAAATATTTTTTAAAATTATATTATTAGGTTTTGTCATACTTGGAGTATCAGCTTTATATCCTAACAATAATGATGACATCAAAAAAACAAGTAATAATGAAGGTCCATTATTTAAATTTAATAGAATTTCTCTTCCCATATACGAAGCTGGTAGAATTGGTTTTATTAGTTCTGAAGGCAGATATACTGGAGTTCTTGATTCAAATACCTTTCTATTTAGATCAGGATTTTATCTAAGTGGTTACAATGAATCTGGCGAACTTTTTGTGAACGGAGTGGATCTTGACAAGGGAATTCAAGATTATGTTAAAGGAACTATAGAAAATCCAAAAGATTCCCTTGGTGTGTATTATAATTCAGTAAATTCCGAGCATTTTGGTGAAGAATGGCAAAATTGGAAATCGGCAGTCAAACTTGGGGCTGAATTTTATGATGGTGATAATGATGGGATCTATAATCCCATTGATAAAAATAGCAATAACTCATGGGACGAGGATGAAGATAGACCTGCGCTTTATGGTGATGTTATGGTTTGGTCTGCATTCAATGATTCAATATCATCTCCTCGTTCTAAATCTCAAGGTATAAATATAAGACAAACTATTTGGGGTTATAAAGATGAGATTAGTCTTGAAAAAATAGTTTTTATAAAATATTCTATTGATAATAGTGGGACAGTTAGTTCTATTTTGCATGATGTTATTTTTAGCATTGCCCCAAATCCATACATAGGCGCTACATGGAATGATCACCTTTCAACTGATTCTCTAAATAATTCTATTTTAACATATACACCTTATAAAGATAATTATACTGGCGATGAGCAAGTTGCCTTTTCAACAACAATGATTCAAGGACCATTAATAGAAAACTATGAGGGCGGCGATAAAGGATATTATCTTGAGGGAGAAGAGTTAAAACAGAATGAAGTTTCTTCTTATTTTAATGGAAATATAATTGCAGGAGTAAACACAAAAGGACTTAGTTTTTCTTTTTACCCAGAGCAATTAAGAAAAATAATGTTAGGTGAGCTGAACATAGATCCATGTGATAATTTTTTCGCAAATGTTTTTAATGATGATTGTGGAAACATTAATAAAGCATTTATCTATTCAGGGAATCCAATTTCAGAAAATGGCTGGGTAAATACTAGAGGCAGTTATAAAGGTATTATGTTAACAACAGATTATTTCAGTCTTGAAGAAGGGAAACCAGTAGATATTATTTTTGCTTTTGTTTTAGGTTCTGATGAAGAAGCAGTGCCAGCAATGAAAGAAGCAATGAAAAATAGTAAAGAACTTAAATATAAACTTTTTGACAGACCTCAAGCATTTCCAGATGTTAAAACAGTTACTATCACTACAGATGAATCTATTGAATTACTTTGGGAAACAGATAGTCAAATAAATTTCGAAAACAAAGGTTATGGATATAATCTTTGGTTTGAAGGTTATGAAATTCATATGTATAATTCTGCATCTACAGATAAAACAATTAATGGAGAAACAAATAAAAAGTTAATTGCTAAATATGATATGGCAAATGGATTAGACAAAATTTTCATTCAAAATGAAGTTGATTATTCAATTGATGTGCTTTTTGATATGGGGACTCAAATAAATGAATATAATTCACAAAAATTACTATTGACCGTTTCATGGGATCCGTTTGCAAATGAACCATTGAAAAAAGGAAAGCCTTATTATTTTTCTATCACTCCATATGGTATCGATTATTCAAAATTAAAACAACATGAAATAAACGGTTCTTTTTTAATACCGGCAAATGCTAGTTACGGATATTTTTTGAATGAACCAAAGATTATTAACGATGACAAAGGAAATGTTGGAATAGTTATTGGCGAAAATAAAAATGACGGCTTTTTTAGAGATGTATTTACTGAACATAAATTTGGCAACTCCGATGCTCAAATATCTTATTCAGTTTATGAGCAAAACAAAACTACTGATGATTTATATGAATTAAGTTTTGAAAGAATGGAAGCAGAGACTTACCAACTAATGCTAAATCTTACCAATGTTTCAAAGAACGATACAGTTTTAAGAAGAAGTTTTAGTAGTAATTATCAAACTAATATCAATGATATTAGAGATGGTTTTATTTTAAATATTGACTGGATTGAACCAGGTAAAGTAAATTCAATATTTACAGGTTCTGATAAATGGTTTGAAGAATTTGATAATTTCTACACAGGTGTTTTCTATGTGGGTTCCGACATTAAGGAATCTCAAAAAATATTTCCTGTTGGAATACTTCAATCAAGAGCTATTTCAATCCAGGACTTAACTGATGTAGAACTTCGCTTTGCTGATTCTAGCAAAGCTTTACGCTATGTTAGAACAGCTGTGAGATATCTATGGAAAGGCGAAAATAATATAGATTCTGGATTTGTAAAGGTACCTGTATCAGCTTATAGAATTGATAAAAATGGGGATGAGAAAAAATTATCAATTGGTTTTATTGAAAATGGGTTTTCTCCTGATTTATTAGGACGACCAGATGGACTCTGGAATCCGGGTTCAGATATTTTATTCACAAAGGAATATTTGGTTATATTTAACAATGAATACACTGAAGATATTAATTCGCTAATTGCCTATACTGGGAATGAAGACAAAATTGCAAATATTGCTCATGGATATATCTTAACCTCATCAGAAATAGAATATTCTGATTCAATAAAAGCAATTGCTCGTAGTCCTTGGTTTAATGCTTTGTATGTAGTTGGTTTCAATACTCCAGTTTACCAAGCAGATTTTAACCCAACAGGAATTTTATCAATAAAACCACCTTTGGTATTAACACAAAATGATAAATATTATTTCAAAGTGAAAAAAGAAAAATCTTTGAATGAAAAATTAGAACAATTTGATAAAATAAATGTATATCCAAATCCTCTTTTTGGATATAACACAAATAGTAGTGGTTTCGGATATGCAAACGATGAACCTTTTATAACATTTTCAAATTTACCAGAAGAAGTAAGTATCAAAATTTATTCTCTAAGTGGTGTACTTATTCGGTCTGTAAGCAAAAACGACTTATCCGCTTCCTATCGATGGGATCTAAAAAATGAATCTGGAATGCGAATAGCTTCTGGAATGTATATTGCAATAGTTGATGTTCCAAACATTGGACAGCGAATAATGAAATTTGCAATTATTCAACCACAAAAAAGAGTCCATTACGAGTAAAAAGAAAATTGCTAATTATAATTACTACTTGCATATCTAAACATATATCTAAATATTCAAAGTTGAATTTCTTTTTATACTAACAATTGTGAGTTGTTATGAGTGAAAACCAGAATGCAAATTTCAAACCTTATATATCTGCAAATGATTTAATTCCAGAGTTTACATTAAAAGCCATTATACTTGGTTCGTTGTTTGGAATTATCTTTGGAGCAGCTACAGTCTACCTTGGGCTTAAAGTTGGATTAACGGTAAGTGCTTCAATTCCTATAGCGGTTTTATCAATTTCCGTAATCAAAAAATTTGGTAAAGCAACTATTTTAGAGAACAACATGGTTCAGACCATTGGCTCTGCTGGTGAATCTGTAGCAGCTGGTGTGGTGTTTACAATTCCAGCACTTCTGTTTTTGCCTGGAGGAAGTGAATATTTCCAATATTTTCAAATATTTGTTCTAGCGCTCGCTGGTGGAATTCTTGGAGTCCTTTTTATGATTCCATTACGCCGTTCAATTATTGTTAAAGAGCATGGCAAACTACCGTTTCCAGAAGGGACAGCTTGTGCAGACGTTCTAATAGCTGGCGAGAAGGGTGGTAAGCTTGCACAGAAAGTTTTTTATGGACTTGGAATAGCATTCCTTTACAAAACTCTTATGTCATTATTTGGACTTTGGAAAGATGTTCCACGATATATATTTAGCAGAACTTCAGCACTTCCTAATGGAACAGTAACTGGTGAAATTACTCCAGAGTTATTGGGTGTAGGATATATTATTGGGCCCAAAATTGCTGGAATTATGGTTGGTGGTGGAGTTCTATCATGGCTTGTGCTTATTCCACTTATTACTTTGCTTGGTGATCACATGACTTCTGTTTTTGCTCCAGCGACGAAGCTTATATCTGAAATGTCTGCCGCAGAAATTTGGAGTAACTACATCCGTTACATTGGTGCTGGTGCTGTTACATTTGGTGGTGTTGTAACCTTAATTCGCTCTTTTCCTACTATTATCAACGCCTTCAAAGATTCATTCAAAGATTTAAAAGATAGTAAAGAGAATGGGAATGTAGAAAAAATTAGAACTGAAAAAGATATTCCTTTAATATATGTTTTAGTTGGAAGTGTGATACTTGTAATATTAATGGCAATTATCCCTTCAATACCTACTAATGTTCTTTCATCAATTATGATTGTTATTTTTGGATTTTTCTTTGTAACCGTTTCATCTCGTATTGTTGGTCTTATTGGGTCATCTTCAAATCCTATTTCAGGTATGACGATTGCAACGCTTATGGCAACTGCACTTATCTTTGTTGCTGTCGGATGGACAGGAGAGTTTTATCAACCAATTGTTCTAGTTGTTGGATCTATTGTTTGTATCGCTTCAGCAAACGCTGGCGCAACTTCGCAAGACTTAAAAACTGGTTACATTGTTGGTGCTACACCCATTAAGCAACAGCTTGGATTACTAATTGGGGTACTTGCATCTGTAGTGGTAATAGGATATACAATAATTTTGTTGAATGATATTTTAGTAATTGGTTCGGACCAACTACCGGCTCCACAAGCAACTTTGATGGCAACGGTTATAAAAGGATTGTTAAGTCAAAATTTACCTTGGGGATTAGTAATTGTAGGAATGGGAATTGCAGCAGTAATGGAATTAAGTGGTGTACGCTCACTTCCATTTGCAGTTGGTGCATATTTACCTCTATCTGTAAGTAGTCCAATATTTTTAGGTGGGTTAGTAAAACTGATTGTTGACAAAATTAAAAAATCAGATGAAAATGAATCAGATATCGGACCTGGTGCATTACTTAGCTCTGGTCTTATTGCGGGTGGAGCGTTAACTGGAATTTTAATTGCATCTCTAAAAGGTTGGATTTGGGAAACAACAAATGGAGTTGAAATATCTGTAGCCGATAAATTAAACACGGGTCTTGGTGAAAGCCTTGGAGTTTCTGGTGATTTAGTATCTCTAATTATTTTCCTTGGTTTAGCACTTGTTTTATTTGCTTTTGCAATGTCTAAGAATGAGGAAGAAGCATAAATAATTGAAATAAAGAAAAGTATTAAAAGGAAATTTATGACAACTGAAATAATTCAAGCAAAACCTAAACCATCATCATTTTATAGATGGTCTGTGCTAATACTTGTTAGTTTAGCAATGTTTGGTAATTATTATATTTATGATAGTATTGCTCCAATTGCTGATATGTTAAAGTCTGCTTTAGGATTTTCAGATATTGATATTGGTTCTTTATATTCAATTTATAGTTTTGCTGCTGTCTTTATTTTAGTGGTGAGCGGACCTATAATTGATAGGATTGGAGTAAAGACATCAATCCTAATTTTTGGAACTATTAGTTCACTAGCTGCACTTGTTACTGCACTTAGTTCAGATTTGTATGTTATGCTTGCTGGTCGCTTATTATTAGGAATTGGTGCCGAACCATTGATAGTTGCTATAACAACCGCCTTGGCAAAATGGTTTAAAGGTAAAGAACTTGGCTTTGCATTTGGAATAAATTTGACTATTGCAAGATTGGGTTCCTTTGCCGCTGATTGGTCTCCAACATGGGGAAGTGGCTTCTATGACAATTGGAGTGATCCGCTATATATAGCTTTTTATATTGGGCTAACTTGTATAATGGGAGGAGTAACATATTGGTTCATGGAAAGTTACGCTGAAAGAAACTATGAACTTGGTGATGCAGGTGAAACTGATAAATTTGTTTGGTCAGATTTAATAAAGTTTGACAAATCTTTTTGGTATATAGTAATCCTTTGTGTTACATTCTATTCAGCAGTATTTCCTTTCAGAACATTTGCAATTAAGTTTTATATGGAAGCACACGGTGCTACCCGTGAATTTGCAGGACAGTTAAATAGTGCTTTAATATTTGCATCGATGATTGCTACGCCTTTATTTGGATTACTTGCGGATAAAATTGGTAAGCGCGCATCAATGATGATGATTGGCTCAATTTTAATTCTCCCAGTCTATTTACTTATGGTTTACTCTGGAGTTTCATTATACTTCCCAATTATTATGTTAGG
>CBDUTO010000038.1:0-33624 GCA_965370315.1 uncultured Melioribacteraceae bacterium | reverse complement strand
GCTTTTAAACGTGGCGATGAAAGGATGGAGAAGATTGAAGTCCGGCTCGATGATGTTGAAGATTTTAAAGCAAAACAACCTTTACAATGTCAGAATCATGATTTTAAATTAACATCTCAAGAAGAAGAAATTAAAGAAAGAGAAGCAATTCAGCAATCTGGAGTACAAAGCTTAGCCAAATTTTTGGATGGTAATATCCAAAACAATCAATATGTAATTTGGCGTTTATATTCCTTTACGCATTTACCAGTTGAGGTCATCAGTTCTGTATATGAGGAACTGTTAACCGACAGTAAGGATATTGTTTATACTCCTGAAATGATTGTTAGCACTTTGGTGGATGAATGCATGCCATTAAAAATTCCTCAAAAAGATTTTAAAATAATTGACGTTAGCTGTGGCTCCGGAATTTTTCTTGTAAAAACCTACAAACGAATTGTACAATGGTGGAGGTATGAACAGTGGAAAAAGACAGGAAAACTAATTAAACCTTCTTTGTCAGTATTAAAGGAACTTTTATTAAAAAGTATTCATGGTGTAGATATTGAACTGGATGCCATTCGTTTATCTGTATTTAGCTTGGCATTAGCTGTATTAGATGAAGTCGATTTAGACCCTCCAACATGGGAGAAATTAAAATTCCCCGATTTAAGTAATAATATCATTACTCAGGATTTCTTTGAATACATAGTTAGAAATAACAAAACAGATTATGATTTGGTTATTGGAAATCCTCCTTTTAATTTAGCTTCAGTTAATGGTAAAGAGCCAAGTAGAAAAAAGCATTTTAAAGAATTAAAGGATAAATTAGGATATGAGTGTGAAATAAGAATTCCCGATGAAAATCCCGCATTGCATTTTCTAGTGCAATCTTTTAGGCTACTCAAAGAAAACGCTTTACTGTGTTTTATCCAGCCATCTGGCCCGCTTCTTTATCAAAAAGACCTAAGTTTTAAGCGAGATTTATTTACTCGGAATAATTTATTACAAGTAATCGATTTTACAAAATTGTCTGATAAACTTTGGGGTAGAAAAAATGTAGCTACAGCTGCTGTTTTTATTCAAAACACGCAACCCGATAGTAAAGATGTTTTACATCTTGTAGCAAATCGCACTTTCTCAAATACAAACCGACTCTTTTTAGAATTTGACCATTACGACTTTCACCTAGTATCCAAAGACGCTGTTGTAAATAATCCATATGCTTGGAAGGCGAATTTGATGGGTGGTGGTAGATTATACCAATTGATTGAAAGATTATCGGATATGCCAACCTTAGGTAGTTATTTAGAATTAAAACGAAAAAATAATCGATGGGTCTATGGGGATGGATTTATTAAAGGTAAACCTGATGCGGAGTTAGCAGATGCTGATTTTGAAAAGAAAAAAGGAGGCTATTCCGAAGCCACTCATTTAACTGGCAAGTTATGCTTTGAACCCAATGACTTTGATGAAGAAGGTATAAAAAGGACATTTATAAATAGTGACAAATATTATCAATGGCCAAGGAGTGAAATGATTTTTAATCCTCCATTATTATTGATTAAGAAGAACATTGGTAAAAATAGTATTCCAGTAATTTTTTGCAGCGAACCTATTACTTACAAAAACGAAGTTATAGGGATACATGCTCCTATTGAGGATGAGAATTCCTTGAAAGTATTAGATGATACATTAAGTAATAATAAAGTATATCGTTTTTATTTAGCATTGACAAGTTCTCGTGCAGGTGTTAGCAGGTCGAAATCAACCATGCTACAAAAAGATATATTAAACTTGCCATTTTCTGAAAATAAAGATGACTTAAAAATATCTGAAGCTGAGAAAATTGTTATAGAAGATGTATTGAACTATCAACTTGCACAAAACGATTTATCAGTTAATTCATCAAAAATTGAAATTTCAAATTTTTCTGAAATTTTCTGCAAAACATTAAACAGTATTTACCAAAAAGAGAAATCATTTCAATTATTCAAAATTATTGATGCTGGTAAATACTTTGCATTGCATTTTGAATATGCTTCTGAAAAATTTCAGCCAAAACTCGAATATGCCGATGATATAGAAAAATACATTGAAGCAACAATTCCATTAAGAAAAGAAAAGATAGAAAACACTCATATACAAAAAATTGTAAAAGCTTATGGGCAGGATTCTATAATTTTAGCCAAACCAAAACAATTGCGCTACTGGTTACCATCCATTGCACTAAGGGATGCAGATGAAACTTTTGCGGATTATATAAAATCCCGATACAAAAATGCTTAAAGATTCTTTGCCTACATACCAATCGCCTACTCCAAAAGACCTTAGTGTAGACCCAAGTTTTGAGGTGGATATAATATTGTCATTCATTGATAAAAGTATTCCTAGATTTCCTTTTTATTACCAATCGGTTAAAGATTCAGATAAAGAAAATAGAATAAGTGATATACTTGTTCACCATTTTCAATTATGCAAAATTGAACAATCAAGAGGGTTCTTCCCTTTTGATTTTAGAAAAAATCCAACACAGCCAGAATCCGATAAAGAAACAGATATTGGTGTTTTTGTGTTGACTAGAGACCGAAAGCCAATCCCAATACTTGAATTTGAAGCTAAAAGATTTTCAGAATCATCAAATAATAAAGAATACGTTTGTGGATTAAGAGGTGGAATTGAGCGTTTTAAAAGAGGACATCATTCTTCTCATCTCAAAGTTTGTGGTATGTTTGGCTATGTTCAAAACCGTACTTCTTCCGTTTGGATAGAAAAAGTAAATACATGGATTAAAGAATTGTCCGAAAAGAGTGTTGACTCAACAATTGATTGGACGGATAGTGAAGAATATTTAATTAAAGTGAATTCTTTTCCACAAGGCCAGAAGTTATTTTCTTCACATTTTAGAAAACTATCAGAAGATAGAATTATACTATGGCATTACTTTATTGAACTTGTAAATCTAAATTAAAATCAAAGGCAAATAGACTCTCCTTCGCAAACATAAATATTGCCAAGTCGCTCAAATAACCGCCTCTCCAACCAAAATTTTCAAAACCCCCAAAGAAAAAATTCCTTGGGGTTTTTTATTAGTTTTTAATTGTTAACAATCGGTTCAGGTTTAGCTCTCCGTTTTTTAACAATCATATTATTGTCCTCAATAATTTGAGCTGTGGTACGGGTTAACTCTCCGTATGTAGGTTCATCCACTTGAATCATTGCTCTTAAATAGATAACAATTTTCTCATTAATTATACTTACAACTTCTAGTTTTATTTTAGAAGCACTCTCCTCTGTTCCCTCCTCTGCTTTTTCAGCTTCAAAAGCTACAGCGGCTTCCCTAAATTCTAACTGAGCTGCAGTTAGCTCCGTAATAAGTACACTTAAACCACGCAAATCGGCAATTGCGGTTACTATATCGGGGTTTGCAAACTCTTCTAACAACGAATCTATTAAAGAACTCTCTATAGCATAACTTCTACTAGTTAGCTCAAGACCATAGTGTTCAAAAATATTGTTAAGTTTTATTGCCGATGCCTTTATAACTAGATCGGGGTGATGTGTATAACCAACAATAAGGTAATAAATAGAGCGTATTTTTTCGTCACGTATCTCGTCCTTCTCCTCAAGAACACTTTCAGCTTTAATTCTGTTAATTGCGCTGGTTAAAATTGCATTTTCAGCCTTTAACAAATCAAAAATAGATGTTAAATGTAGATCAGTAGACCAATCATTTTTGTCGTACTCAAAAATAATTCTACCACCAACTGCATTTACTTCAGTTATGCGACTAACTGAAAAAAGATTGCTTAATGTAGACATACGTACCTCTTGTTTAATTATTGGATTATTTTCTTTATTAGTGAGACCATCCCACTAATAAATTTATTTTTCATCTAATCTATTTTCCTCAGTCATAAACTAATTTTATTGCTGCATCAAAAAGTGGAGCAATAAAATAATTTCATACATCCAAAAAGCAAAAAGTGGAGTAATGAAATAATTTTATAAGCCCAAAAAGCAAAAAGTCATGCAATAAAATAATTTCATAAGCCCAAGTGTCAAAAGGACATCAAATGCAAAAATTTTATAAGCCAAAATGTCAAATGCTATAGCAAAAAACAGCCATTTTTGGGCAAAAGTGTCAAATGCCATCACAATTGATGTAGCACGTATAGCAAAAACATTACTATTTTTAGAATAATTGAGCTACAAATAGTCTAATTAAATATTTGTAGTAATTTGGATAATGGAAGAATTTTAAGAAGTTTACCCTTTTTTAACAAACGCCCCGAAAGAGAAAATATTACAGAATAATGGGGATAATATAAAAACTCAAAAGTGTTCATTTGCCTCAATGTAGTTAACAGTTTTGTGCAGTGTTTTTTATCCGCTTGTTTAAGGTAAAAAAAATACTTTAAGTTTTCCACTTATTAGGGAAGTGTGACAAATTTTTACCTAATTCCAATGTTGTCGAGGAATGATCCTCGGCAGCAACTTAATATCTGTGTTGTTAATTCTTTTACACTTGATTATTTTAGTATTAACAAATATTAATACATACCCATTATATACGCAATATGTCTATTAGGAAGTAACCATACATTAGAAGAAAGGTGCGCTTACATGAATAATATTATTGACAAGATAAGAAATCAACTTAAAGAGAACATTGACTAAAAGAGCTTAGTAAGTAGTCAACGATTCTTCAAAGAAAAAATTAATCTCTATGGGGTTAAGACTCCTTTGGTTAACAAAATAAGCAAAGAGTATTTCAAGGAATTAAAAGCATTTAATAAAACAGAAATTTTCAAACTTGTTGAAACCCTTTGGCAATCGGGAATTTTAGAAGAATCGTTGATAGCTTGCAACTGGACATATTCTCTAAGAAAAGAGTTTGAACCAAATGATTTCATGAAATTTAAAAGCTGGATTGAACTATACGTAAATAATTGGGCATCTTGCGATACCTTTTGTAATCATTCAGTTGGTGAATTAGTTGTAATGTATCCAGATTTTCTGGTGGATCTTACAGAGTTTACAAGATCAGAAAACAGATGGTTGCGAAGAGGCTCTGCTGTTTCATTGATAATTCCAGCAAGAAAAGGATTGTTTTTGGATACAATATTTAAAATTGCCGATAATCTATTGCTTGACAAAGATGATTTAGTGCTTAAAGGTTCCGGTTGGATGCTTAAAGCTGCAAGCCAAGCACATCAACAAGAGGTCTTTAATTATATCATGAAAAACAAAGCAATTATGCCACGAACATCCTTGAGATATGCCATTGAGAAAATGCCAAAGGAATTAAGATTGCAAGCAATGAAAAAAGAATGAATGAAAAACGGATGGTATTACGTATTGAAGCCAAGCGTTGAAAGCAATGTTAGTAAAGTAAATGAAGAGATTTTTTAATAGATGATTAAATACAAAAAATTAATAATTTATTATTTTTCAGGAACCGGAAATGCAAAACAAATAGCATTATGGCTCTCTCAATTTGCAATTAAAAAAGATATTGATTGTAAAACCTTCAATATTGCAAAAACAGACATTAACAAAATTGATTTATTAAATTCTAACACATTAATTATAATTATTTCACCTATCCACGGTTTTAACTACCCACAAATAACACTAAAATTCATTACACCTTTTCCAAAAGGAAAGAATAACATAGTCCTAATGAATACAAGAGCCGGAATGAAAATAGGAGGCTATGTTACACCCGGATTGACAGGTGTGGCATTTATGTTATCTTCATTTTTATTAAAAAGAAAAGGGTACAAAATTTTAGGACAAATCCCATTTGATATGCCTTCAAATTGGATTTCAATCCACCCCGCACTTAATGAGAAAACAGTAAAATTCTTACACGAAAAGAATTATGACCGCGTTGAAAAACATTCCAATAAAATATTTTCGGGGAAATCAGATTTTCATTCATATAGAGACTTAGTACCAGATATTTTAATTTCACCAGTTTCAATAGGCTATTATCTTGCTGGTCGCTATGCTTTTGCAAAATCATTTTATGCTTCTGCTGATTGCGATAATTGTGGTTTATGTGTAAAACAATGTCCAGTTAATGCAATTAAAATTAGCAATGATCGTCCTTATTGGACCTTTAATTGTGAAAGTTGCATGAAATGTATGAATAGATGCCCTAAAAAAGCAATTGAAACAGCACACGGACTTTTAGCAATAACAAGTATATTTAGCTCTACAATAGCTGCCTTTTTACTGAATAATATTTTAGAACAAAGCATTCAATCGGAATCTATCAGGCTAGTATTATCTTCGTTTCTATTCTTTGCTTTGTTGTGGTTATTCTATAAAACACAACATATTGCGCTCAGAATTAAATTTATAGAAAGATTGATTACCTATACATCTTTTACACATTATAAATTTTGGGGAAGATATAAATCAATTTCTGATGATAAATGGAAGAAATAAGACTTTAAGTTTTCAACTTATTATGGCTCTGTTGTATATCCTTAATTACTTGATTATTTTCGTATTAACTATTTTAATATAACCTTGATATACGCAATGCGTGTATTGGGGGTGTTGTGCGTCATGCAAAAGGAGTATCAGAATTTATAAATAACTTAGAGAAGTATCAAAATGGGATATTATATTGATTTAAATAGTATAAGCATTGGCGAATACAAAGAGACTTTAAAATCTGTTGACTTGATTCCTAGTAGAATGATTTTAAAAGAAAATACTGATGAAAATCTGGATATAATTGAAAGCCATAATATTCAGAATCTTGATGAATTGCAAAAAACCTTAAAGGACAAAAAAAAGCTTCCAGAGCTTTCGAAACAATTTGGCATATCAGAAAGATTTTTGGAAGTACTTAGAGCAGAGATAAATGGTTATTTGCAGAAACCTAATAGAATAAAAGATTTCTCATGTGTTGGTGAAAGTATTGTACATGGACTTGAAAAATTGGGACTAAAAAACACATTGAAACTATATGGAGAAGTTTTAAATCAGGAAAAGAGGGATGAGCTTTCAATTAAAACAGGGATAAGCAAAATAGACATAATGCAACTTACAAAATTAACTGACCTTTCAAGGATAAGGTGGGTGAATCATACATTTGCCTATGTATTGTTAGAATCGGGATATGACACTGCAAAAAAAGTTGCAAATGCAGATTACAAAGAAATGTATGAGACAATAAAGCAACTTAATGAGGAAAGAAAAATATATAATGCACATATTGGAGTAAATGATATGAAATTATGTATTGAGTCTGCTAAGAGTTTAGATTTTGAAATAGACTATTAATAGAAAGTACGAAAGCACAACAATGTATATACAAAATAGGCGAAATAATAGTAAAATCAAGGGTTGTAGTCCGCTTCAAAATTGTAGTGGTTTGATAAGCTTGATGCCCGCAGTCGCCTACTTTGCATATACTCGCCGTCAGAGTGTAATAATTGTAATTTGAATTTTTATGGAGAATAAGGCATGGAAACAATGAAGAAACTTTCTTTAACATTTATTGCAGTTGTATTATTTGCTGGCTGCCAAAACGAGGAAAACATGAACGGAAAGCTTACCCAAACTGAAAATAAAATTTCTAAGGTGGGAAAGATTCAAAATAACCACGAATGGGATCAGGTTGAAGAAGTCGTAATTGGTCGCTGGGTAAAAGGCACATTTGACGTACCGGAGGTTAATCAGGATAATAAAAACTTGTTTCCATACATCACTGATGAGGCATGGGAATACTTTAAACCAGCCGCATACAAGTTGTTTAATGAAACCTATCCGGAGGATGACCAGACCTTCTATGATGAGCAGGAAGCTTTTGCTGATTTAGTGAAGTCACTGGGGATAAAAGTACATAGGCCGGATCATTTGGAATATCGTACTATTGGCACCTCTCAGTGTTACAGTCGTGATCCTATTATTACAATTGGTAATAAATTAATAATTGCCAATATGTACGTCGAAAACCGGAGAAAGGAAACTTCTAACTACCGTAGACTTGCACTTGAACTAGCCAAAAAATATGATGGTGAGGTAGTGAATATGCCTCCTTCAAGAGAAGGCTATCCTGAAGAAAATGCGTATTTGGAAGGAGGAGATGTGTTCGTGGATGGAAAAAATATTTACGTAGGTCTTTCAGGGAACGCCAGTAATAAAAAGGGTGTGGAGTGGCTTAAAAATGAATTGGGTGATTCTTATACCGTAACAGGTATTCCATTGAAGCGCCATGTATTGCATTTAGACTGTGCTATGATGTTGATCAATGAAACTTTTGGTATAATATGCAAGGATGATTTTGTTAATTACGAAGCTGTGCCTGAAAGACTAAAAAATAGAACCTGGGTTGAGGTAAAACCCTATGAAGCACAACGCATGGCCACCAATGGTATGGTCATCAATCCGCAAACAGTTATAATGATTGATGCTTTTCCTCATGTAGTTGAGCAGGTGAAAGAAATGGGAATAAAAGTGTACACGATTCCGTTTAAAAAGGCAAATTACTTTGGCGGTGGTTTACGATGTAGCTATCAACCGATATTTCGGAAATAATTACTACGAACAACAATGTATAAATTGCATTAAAACGGAATTTTATACTCAACGTTGTTTACTAAACCTGGTATATAATTAATTTGAAAAAACTACGCACAACAATGGCTAATACGCAATATGCATGCCGCAGGCGCAACACAGGCAAACTGGGCATAGCCAAACCATTAGCAGTAATGCGGGGCGATAGACTGAAAATAAAACTTGTCAAATTAGGAAACAACAGAGATATGGTGAGAATAGAAAAAATTATAGATAATAAGAAACAGTTCCTTGACTTATTGTTGCTGGCAGACGAGCAGGAAAATATGATTGACAAGTATTTGCCGAGTGGAGATTTGTTTGCTTTATATGACGATGACTTGAAAAGTGTTTGCGTTGTAGTACCGATAAATAGCGAAACCTGCGAGTTGAAAAACATAGCTACATACGAGAAATATCAAGGCAAAGGGTACGGTAGAGCATTGATAAATTTCATTTCTGATTTCTATAAAAACGACTACAAAACAATGCTTGTTGGAACAGGCGAGACGCCACCAATCTTGTCGTTTTATGAAAGTTCTGGATTTGAAGAGTCACATAGATTAAAGAATTTTTTTACAGACAATTACGACCACCCTATTTTCGAGGGAGACATACAACTTGTTGATATGATTTATCTTAAAAAGGATTTATAGGAATAGAAGGAATGTATTAACGAAATAAAAATGCTGAACAAATAACTGCTGCCAACACTGGGTATAATTTATTGCTACTTTTATTGTGAGAACATGGGATACTATGGAAATTAGAGAATTAGAGACTAAAGATATAGATAGTGTAGTTGAACTTTATTAAAGAGAAAAGGTCAACTATTCAACTAAATGTTTATAAGAAAAACACAACAGCAGCTTTGGTACTTAATAAAAATCTGATTTAATATCATCTAATATACCTTGCTTAATCACACATTAAATGATATTTTTCGTGATAAATGAATAATAGATTAACATATAGTCCCGATATACGCAATAGGTGTATTGAGATGTTGTAGCCAATTTTAACAATTAATAAAGACTAAATATGAATGAACTTATTGCCACCTTTATTTTCTTCTTTGCTGTTATTGATCCAATAGGATCAATACCTGTATTTATTGCCGCAACGCTCGGTTTTAATGAAAGAGAAAAAAGAAGAATTGCTTTCAAAGCAGTTCTTATCTCAGCCCTAATTCTTCTGTTTTTTATTGTAGTAGGTGAGTTAATTCTTGATGCAATTAATATTCCTCTTTCTGCTTTTCAAACTGCTGGAGGAATTGTCCTTTTGCTCTTTGCTCTATCTATGATATTTGGAGATAGTAAACCAGAGTCGGAGATAAAAACGATAAAAAACGCAACCGAAATAGCTATTTTCCCAATAGCGATGCCCTCAATAGCCGGTCCTGGAGCGATGCTTGCAGTGGTGTTATTAACTGAAAATTCAAAGTTCAGTATTTGGGAACAATTTCAGTCAAGTTTAATCTTAATTGGTGTTCTCATCATCGTTTTGGTTCTATTATTATTAGCGGGCAAAGTGCATAAAATAATTGGTGATGCTGGCGCTAGCATTATTAGTAGAGTAATGGGGTTAATCTTGTCTGCTGCTGCCGTTGCAAATATTATTGATGGAATTAAAGAATCTTTTAATTTATTATAATTGCTTCACCAATTATTCTATAACAAAAGTAAATTGAAAAGAATAAATGAATAGAATTTAACTGGCTACAACAATGTATAAAAGCAATAGCCGTGATAGTAGTAAATTAGTAAACAAATAAAAGTTGTCATATGAAAACCATAATTAAAATAATGTTTTTATCCATAGTCTTTCTTTCTTGTCAAAGAGAAACAGATAAATACCCAGTTCTGCAAGCAGATTGGGAGAGTCGAAAATCTGAAATTAATAATTTTAATGATTTTATTGTAAGTAAAACATACCTACCTGTTTATTCGCATATTTATCATATCCATGAACATAGAACCTTTGACCTTACAATTACAATTAGTATTCACAATGTATCAATGACGGATTCAGTTTATATTTTAAGCGCTGATTATTACAATACCATTGGAGCCAATATTAGGAAATATTTAAAAGATCCTATTTATCTAAAGCCTATGGAAACAGTTGAAATAATTATCGCAGAACAAGATATAGAAGGTGGTTCTGGAGCTAATTTTGTATTTGATTGGGCAATTAAAAATGTTAAAAATCCTCCATTATTTGAGGCTGTAATGATTTCAACAAACGGACAACAAGGATTATCATTTACAACAAGAGGAGTACAAGTATTTGAATAAAATGAAAGAATTAATTAACACCATACTTCTTATAATTGCTGTAATTGACCCTTTCGGTTCATATGCGCACAGAGTATATTGAGTGGTGGGAATGTTAAAAATCTATTAATGAAATCACAGTAAATTATGTCTTCAAAAAAACAACAACAAGTAAAAACAAGGCTACATTCTCGAAACAAAAACCGAGAAAGATATGATTTAGGTGCATTAACAACTTCTAATCCTGAATTAAAAAATTATATAATGCCTAACAAATTTGGGGGCGAATCAGTCGATTTTTCAAACCCCATTGCTGTTAAACTTTTGAACAAAGCATTACTAAATTATTATTACGGAATAAAGCACTGGGAATTCCCTGATAAAAATTTATGTCCGCCAATACCTGGAAGAGCAGATTATATTCATCATATCGCTGATTTATTAGGCGAAAGCAATTTAGGTACAATCCCAATTGGTGATAAAATTACTTGTTTAGATGTAGGTATAGGGGCTAGTTGCATTTACCCAATTATTGGAGTTACAGAATACGGCTGGAACTTTATTGGATCGGATATTGATCCAAAATCTCTTGCGTCAGCGCAGAATATTGTCAATTCTAATTCCTCAATTAAAGATAAGATTGAATGTAGATTACAAAAAAAATCAAAAAATGTTTTTCATGGCATAATAAGGAAAGAAGAGAAAATTGAATTAATTATATGTAATCCTCCTTTTCATTCTTCTATTGAAGAGGCTCAAAATGGAACTCGAAGAAAAATAAAGAATCTGTCGGGTAAAAAAGCAAAAACACCTGAACTTAATTTTGCAGGAATCACCAATGAACTTGTTTGTGATGGTGGAGAATATAAATTTATTAAAAATATGATTAGAGAGAGTGAAAAGTTCTCTAAAAATTGTTTATGGTTCTCAACTTTAGTCTCAAAGCATTCTAATCTTAAAGGAATATATAAATTTTTAGAAAATATTGAAGCTAAACAGATTAAAACGATTCCTATGGAAACAGGTAATAAAACGAACCGAATTGTAGCTTGGACATTCCTTTCTAGAAAAGAACAAAAAGAGTGGAGAGAAACTAGATGGAAAACACTCTAAATCATGTCATTTCTAATCCAGCCTCAGTTTGGCGGGTGTGAAAACCGTAAGCTCACCGAAGGTAAATCTCGTAAGCTATAGAAGATTTCTCAATCGCTAAAAAGCAAGCTCATTTCGAAATGACATTTAAATTATACAGCTAAAAAAAAGTGCTATTTACTGTAATAATTAGAACTCAGCCAAACAAAGTCATTCAAACTTATATCTTTTTCAGTTTACCTTACACGCTCATCAGCTTTAAATGCTCCGCGGTTGTGCAAAATCCATTGCGCTTCATTTAATGGCGATACGCCCCTATAATCTCTGATTTTATCATCGCTAGCGCTTGTCTTTTCATAGCCATTAATTTTTAATTTCAAAAGCCCTTTGCCTGACGTGGTAGCGTTAAACTTGATTCCATAATCCATAGCTTTTTCTACCGAGACCCTACCCGACATCATAAAATAATCATCTTGGAATGTAGGTGTATTTAGTTGAGCTTTCATTTGATTAAGATCACTTGAAATAGCACCCAACATATCCTGATTTGCCTTAATTTGAAACTCATACATTGGCTCTAATAAATCAGTATCCGCTAATTCTAATCCACGTAAAACCCCCATGGGTGTAGCCAATAAAAAATCTCCGGGTTTCGAGTGAACGGTATGCTCTTCACCTTCGAGTAAGGTGATACTAATATCTGTAACCTCCCACCCTTTTATGCCTTGCTTCAAAGACCACGGTATTGCACGTTTAACTTCATTCTGGTACTTCATACTTATATCGCTAGTGCGCACTTTGGATGTAAAAGTAACACCACTACCCAGTGGGGCTGGTTCTATTAGAAAAGTCATAATTGCCCAACAAGGTTTCGGCATCCAATAACGAACAAACCCTTGGGCTGATTTTTTAGGCGTTTCCTTGTAAATAACCTTTGGTGATAAGAAATTAACAGCAATTCCGAAACGTGTAGCAATACTCTCTTTTAATACTTCGGTTTGGATGGGTCCAAGTATTTTTAGATGAAACTCACGTTCATCTTTATACCACAAAAAATCTAATTGAGGATCCTCAATGTTCATAAGTTCTAGAGCTTCACCAAGTTTTTGATAATCTTTTTCTTCCTCAGCTACAGCTTGTACACTCATAACAGATTGGCTTATAGTATCATAATCATCTTCAAAACTTTCATGCCCCAGCACATCCCCTGCCAGTATTAAATCGGAAGTAGTTACCACGCCAATTTCACCAACAGTCAGTTCACCAACTTGTTCAAAGCTGCCAAGTTTTGGTTTAAAGATTTGATTTATTTTAAACGTTTTCTGTAGGCGTTCTGACCAAATAACATCTTTAGTTTTTATTACACTACCATACAATTTTATATGTGCTAAGCGACCCATTTTCTTATCATATTCAACCTTAAATACTTTCGCTGAAGGTGTATTATAAATATTACTCTTAGTACTAAATAATGTTGCAACCTCATCTAGTATCATGTCTATTCCTAAATCCAGCTTTGCACTTCCAAACACCAATCCAATAAGATTTTGTGATTCCATTTCTTTATGAGATTTTTTTAGAATGCTTTCCAAATCATTATTATTTCCTTCCAAATATTCTTCTAAAAATTCCTCATCATATTCTGCTAAATTTTCAAATGATTTTTCAATAATAGGTGAAGAGAGATATGGTTTTACATCGATAAAATCGATTACTTTAGAATCTCCGTACTGACTATTATCTCCGTAATTTAAAGCAAATAATTTCATACCCAAATCTTTTTCAAGATCAAAAAACACTTGCTCTAAATCTGCTCCTGCTCGATCTATTTTATTCACAAAAACCAAAACTGGTAATTTTCGTTCAAGAATACTTTCCCATAGATTTAGAGTGTGCGCTTGCACTCCTTCCTTAGCCGAGACAACCAATATAATCATATCTAAAACATTTAAAGCTCTATCCACTTCTGCTGAAAAATCAATATGTCCTGGTGTATCCACAATATTAATTTTTCTTTGCTTCCAAACAAAATTGACAGTTGCAGTTTTTATGGAAATGCCTCTACTTTTCTCAACTGACAAACCATCCGTAATGGCTGAACCTTTATCCACATTACCCAGAGTTTTAGTGGCTCCCGATTTATATAAAAGAGATTCGGCAAGAGACGTTTTACCAGCATCCACATGGGCTAAAATTCCAATGGTTATAATTTCTTTTTCAGTCATAGGCGGCTAAAATAGACAATTATACAATTTATAAAAAGAGGAGTTACTAAAAGAAATATTAAATGTGCATTCTTTGCTAAAGACTCTCTCTGTTTTATATATAGTTTCTACATATATTTGCCCTCGTATTTATTTAAAGAAATTGGATTACAATGATAGATTATAAAAATTGTATTATTGAGCAGGTTGCTGTTCATAAAGTTGGTAATAAAACACATCAAGGAGAATTAGCTCTATCAAAATCAACTCTCGACACTTCCGATACGCAATTAAGAAAGCTACTTCTTAAGTATTTTCTAAAACCATTTGCTGGTTTAGAATTTTACAACTTTACATTTTCGGATGATGATTTTGAATTAAATCCTATTTACCACTATGCTAAAAAGTTTTTTGCAGATTCCAATGCATTTCACAAAACTTCAATAAGAATTGCCAAACACTTATTTGAAGTTTCCGTTCATCCAAATATCAAATCGGGCGATCTCTTTGTTGCAAAATTTAATGATATTGTAATTGGTGAAGATACAACAGATGTTATTGGAATATTTAAATCTGAAAACAGACAACCATTTTTAAAAGTTGATAGTAAAAAGAATGACTTCATTCTAAAGTATGAAGATGGTATTAATATTGAAAAGCTAGATAAAGGTTGCTTAATCTTTAATGTTGGAAAAACCGAGGGATATAAAGTTTGCATTATTGATAAAGCTAATAAATCGATGGAAGCACAATATTGGAAAGACCTTTTCCTTAAACTGACACCATGCAATGATAATTATCATAACACAAAAGACTTCTTAGATATTGCAAAAAGTTTTGTAACTCACCAAATTTCGGAAGAGTTTGATTTAAGTAAGACTGATAAAATTGATATGCTTAATCGCTCAGTAGATTATTTCAAAACTCATGATTCCTTCAACAAAGAAGAATTTGAAGAGAACGTTTTTAATGACGATAGCTTTATTGATTCCTTTAGAAATTATGACAAAGAGTATAGAAGAAGTAATGAAATTTCAATAGATGAAGATTTCGAAATATCTACCCAAGCAGTTAAAAAACAAGTCGCCGCTTTTAAAAAAGTATTGAAGCTTGATGATAACTTTGACATCTATATTCACGGCGATAATAGTAAAATTAAGCAAGGCGTGGAGAAAGATGGGAGAAAGTATTACAAAATATATTACGAAAATGAAGAGTAAGATAAAATGTAGTAATAGAAGTATTATATAACAGCACAGAGACTTTAGAACTTTCTACTCTCCTTATGCTGTTGCTCTCAATTGTCAATATAAATAGACTCTAAAGTTGTAAAACTATAATTCCAAAAGAACTTCCCTTCTGAAGTAAGTTTGACAATTCTCCCACCCATTCTAAGCCAATGCTGTCAACTTTAAAAAACCATTCTCATTAACTCACTGATTTATCAGTGGGCACTAGAGAAGCCAATAATTGTTGTAACCATTACTTTCCAAGCTCTGCATCATCATGGTGCGTAGCAAAAATAAAAACATCTAATTCCACTTTTGATTTCCTTACAATTTCTTGTTTCTTCATCCTTTTCTATGTAGCTTAGTGATGAATAAGACTACCTGTATAAAAATATCGGACAAATTATGGAAACAAAACTAGCCGTATTAATTGATGGAGATAATATACCCTCCGCATATGTTAAAGAGATGATGGAAGAAATTGCGAAATATGGCAATCCTACTATAAAAAGAATTTATGGTGATTGGACGAAACCGACTCTATCTAAGTGGAAGAATCTCTTACTCGAAAACGCCATAACTCCAATTCAACAATATGGATATACTACCGGTAAAAATGCCACCGATTCTGCTATGATAATTGATGCTATGGATATTCTCTATTCCGAAAAAGTAAATGGCTTTTGTTTGGTTTCTAGCGATAGTGATTTCACACGTTTAGCAACTCGACTTCGAGAAGCTGGAATGCAAGTTTTTGGAATTGGCGAGAAAAAAACTCCCAATCCATTTATAGTTGCTTGCGACAAGTTTATTTATATAGAAATACTTAAAAAACAATCTGAAGAGAATGAAGAAGAATCTGCTGATGATAAAAAATCTAAAGAAAATAGTGTTGATAAAGTTACACCAAGAGTGATTAAACTAATCTCTTCCACAATCTCTGATTTAGAGGATGACGATGGGTGGGCATTTCTCGGTGATGTTGGAAGCCTATTACTAAAAAAACAACCTAATTTTGATTCCCGAAACTTCGGGTTCCAAAAGCTAACCCCTCTTATTAAATCAATTGATAAATTTGAATTAGAACAGCGGGAAAGCCCTAAAAGTAAATACAAACTTATTTATGTAAGAAATAAGTTGAAGCATCATACGAGGGCTAAAAAAACATAAATAAACCACTTTTCAAAAAGTGACTTTTAAACAAAAACATTTAGACTTTATAAGTGGCTTCCATATGTTTATTCCACCCCTTTTGGAATTGGCTTATTTGCTAGTGCTATGTAAAACATCTAATTGTTGCTACTACTTGCTTATTCAGTTATAATAATTTAAATTACATAAAAGTTAATAAGAGACATCATCCGATACACTCGATTTTATATATTGAGGTATTGGCAATAATAAATAATCCATCTAAATTGAGAATAAGATGAGCCTAATTTGTCCACTATCATCTGAGAAAATTGACAGCAACACTAGTAGGCTGACTGTCTTTCTAAATGTTTTATTAATGGCTGGATTTCTGATTACTTTAAATCCAGTTTTTATCATTATTGTTTCAATAGACTATTTTGCTAGAGCTGCGTTAAATGTTAAATACAGTCCCATTAGATTTGTTTCATTTGGAATTGTTAATACAATGAATCTTAAAAAGAAACCTATTAATCTTGCACAAAAAATATTTGCCTCAAGGCTCGGTTTTTTGTGCGCAATTTCTTCATCCATTTTAATAGTGCTCGGTTATAGTACCGCATCAATTATTGTAGCAGCATTGTTAATGTCTCTTGCCATACTGGATTCTGTTTTTAACTTTTGTGTTGGTTGCCTTATTTACAATTATTTAGTTTATCCTTTTTATAAAAACAGCTAACTTTCAACTATCATAAAATTATTTAATCCTAAAAAGGCTAAAGCATGAATTTCAATTTTAGTAAAAAAGTGATAAATCAAAACTTTGAAGAAGCAATTGAAAATGTGACTGAAGCTTTAAAAGTAGAAGGATTTGGAATCTTATCTGTAATTGACGTAAAAGAGACATTTAAAAAGAGATTAGATGTTGATTTTAAAAAGTACATAATCTTGGGTGCATGCAATCCTCTTTTTGCGCACAAAGCATTGTTGCAAGAAGAGAAAGTAGGTGTTTTTCTTCCATGTAACGTTATAATTGTGGAACAAGATAACGGGGATGTAGAAGTTTCAGCTGTTGACCCGGTTGCCTCATTTAGTCCAGTAGCAAATAAAAATGTAGGAAGTATTGCAATAGAAATTCAACAGAAGTTGAAAAGTGTAATTGAAAGTTTATAGAATGTAATTAAAACAAATAAATTGCCTACATAATATAGCAAACTAAGAGTTTTGTGATTTATTATTGCACACTGCTTTATACTCCTGTACTTGCAAAACACTTACAGTTATGTGCAATTTTTTGAAAATCTATTAACTCCAAAATAACAGAAAGGTTTATTATAGCTCTACAAAAACCAATGCTATTTACTTAAGATAATAATGTCATATCCAGTTCAGTTGGACTCCACTCAATGAACTTTCTCAAATGCGGAGTCTCGTATTTCTATTTTCTTAAGTTGACACCATTGTTACAAAAACGGAGATGCCGAAAACCGAGCAGAGTAGGCAAATAAAAAGTGCGGAGTCAGCACTATAATCACTGACACTAATAATATGAAAAAATTTCTTGTAATATATCATGCCCCCGCAGAAGCATGGGATCCTTCAAACTCAACTCCAGAAGAAAGGGAAAAATCGATGGCAGAATGGAAGCAATGGGCCGAAAAATGTGGAGAGAAACTAGTTGATATGGGGTCTCCATTAATGAACGGACAAAAACTAAGCCACGATGGTACAAGTACAGATAGTGATAAAAAGGTTTTAGGCTATTCCATTTTACAGGCGGAAGATATGGAAGATGCAAAGGGGCTTCTTAACGGTCACCCTCATTTAGGATGGAATGCAACTTGCTCAATTGAAGTTCATGAAACAATGCCAATGCCAGGAATGTAAAAGAAAATTACTCAAATGAAAACCACAGATGAACCAATAATTGCTGAAGTAACTTTATCGTTTCCAATTGAAACAGTATGGAGTGCAATAACTGAATTACCACAAATGCACCAGTGGTTTTTTGAGCAGATTAAAAACTATAAGCCTATTGTAGGATTTGAAACTCGATTCGATGTTAAATCAGAGAGTCGAGTTTTTCCTCACTTATGGAAGGTTACCAAAGTCAATGCTCCATATATAATTACTACCAATTGGAAATACGAAGGATATGTTGGCAATTCGTTTGTTACATTCCAACTCGAAGAAGAGAAAGAGAAAACTAAACTAAAAGTAATAACAAAAATTGTTGAGGATTTCCAAGATGGAATTCCAGAGTTCTCACGCAAAAGCTGCTTGGGTGGATGGAACTATTTTCTTGAAAGATTAAACACTTATTTAAGCGAAAAAAAATATTTTACTAAAGAATTTGCAGTAAACGAAGCTGCAAATAATCACATTAACTAAAAGGAGAAAAATGAATAAATTATTCCAATTTGGAGAGAACGTTGAGGGCTATAACATACCAGTTTTAAATGAGCGCGAAGTTAGAGCAGCTGCCGGTATATTGTTTTTAATTATGTTTATATCAATTACTGCAGCAACGCAGGGTAGTTTTACTATGCTAAAATATGCCATTATCCTGTTCCTCACAGATATGTTAATACGAGTCTTTATCAATCCAAAATTTGCACCCTTTTTAATTTTGGGTCGTTTAATTGTTCGAAATCAAACCCCCGAATATGTTGGTGCTCAACAAAAAAAGTTTGCTTGGGTAATAGGAATTGTTTTAGCATTGGTAATGCTGGTACTTCAAGTTATTGTTAACTCATTTAGCCCAATTACTGGCTTGATATGTTTAATTTGTCTAATCTTTTTATTTTTCGAATCTGCATTTGGAATCTGTATTGGCTGTTGGTTTTATGGTAAAATTTATAGAGAGAAAGCTCAGTACTGTCCAGGTGAAGTTTGTGATATTAAGATGAAACAAGATATTCAAAAGACTTCTAAATTACAGATACTTAGTGTCTTTGGCTTTGCTGCATACTTGGCATTGGTAGTGTTATTATTAAACGATACGCTAAGCAAAAAGCCTTTCGATCTGTTTGGGTTGGAAGAAACAACGCACGTTGAATAAATAGAAGACTTTTCCAAGAATTTAAATAAATGTAGCAGTTAGGGAATCATTATTTATTAAACAAAATTGCACTTTTAATTTTGTTTAATAAATTCTTTTGGTGTTGTATCTGTTGCTTCTTTAAAGACTCTGTAAAATGTAGATCTAGCTTTGAAACCTGAATCCGTAGCAACAGAATCTAAGGAATAATTTTCGGGAAGTCTCTTCAACAATTTCTTACTACGCTTTATTCGCTGAGCATTAACAAATCCATAGAAATTTTTGTAGCCAGCATTCTTAATCAATTGAGAAAGTTTATATTTAGCAACATTCAACTCTGTTGCAGTTTCTTCCAAAGTTAAATTAGGATTCAAATAGAGTTCTTTTTCAATAAAGACTTCCAATAGATTAATCTCCTTGTCAGAATTATTCTCTTCTTCAATATCTGTTTCAACCATTTCCTCCAATTCTTCAATAAAAGAGATATCGGGCTGAGTTATAGAGTGAATAAAAAAGAAAAAACCAAAAGTGATTAAAAAGGTAATCAACAAAAAGAACAAAACAGGATTACTATAAATTCCAAAAACATTGGCTCCGGCAATTAATGCTTTACAACCAATAAGTAGCGCAGCAAATCTGATCCATGAAACATTTGCTGAAGTGATTATAGAAGTTTCTCGATACATAACTGCAAAGTAATTTTTTGAAAGCTTGTAGATCAGAAATGTGTATAGAATCCCCTGTACAAATACAATTGATCTTCCGGTTACTGCTAAAATGTTAAAATAAAGATTCCCCTCTTGAAACGCCTGCAAATATTGTCCAACATTAAGATTACTTCCGCTTACTATTCTATCAGCATTTCCTGGTACAATAATTAGTGTTAAAATAACATCAAGAACAAATGGAATAAAATGCACATATTCATCGCGGGTTAGATGTTTTTCTTTTTGGGAAAGTTTTTTTATGAACAAGAAAAGCAAAGGAGTTAAAATTACATTTATTGGTCCTGTAATAAAAGCTGAATAGGAAATATCAACATGTAAAAATAAAAGACCGAGGGCAAGATACTGCATTCCTTGGAGTGGGAAAAATAGAGATAAGTATGCTAATCCTTTTTTATTTTGGATTTTTGAAAGAACTATTAGCACTACCGAAAACGAAAAATAAATTATTACCAAAATAAATAATAGTATAGAAGTAATCTGCATAAGTTCTTGCCTAAATTAAAAATCCCCTTTTCATACTCGAGATAATACGTTTTCAGACCAATATTTGATTTATTGAGACATCATTTTGTTTAGTGAGACTAATTTTTAGCCATGCAAAGTTACAAATTTTATAGTTTGATTGAGAAATAAACTTCGATTTGACATTTAATAATCTTCACGTATTATCGTACCGGCTAACTTTATAGGTAATTTATGAAACCGAGTTTAAATATAAATTTTTACAGAGTGGTAACTACAATTAAACTGATTTCAGCTTCTATGCTATTTATTGTTTTATTCCCACAAATGACAAATGCTCAGTATTTTGATTTCAAAATAAGCTCTGGTAATATGTATGCTGATGTTAGTTCTGAAATAGGAGACGAAGAAATTGTTTGGCAAGTTTTCTTTAATATTCAGGATGGAACTATTGATAATTTTGTTTATGATCTACTAACTACTCCTACATATAAATTTGAAGATAGCGGGGATTACGAAAACGGAAAATGGTATTATCGCAGTGAAGAAGTATTATACGAAGGTATTTCTCTCTCTAATGAATGTCTAAAAATTACATATCGGGCAGCTGGTTATGAGGATGATCTATTGGACGACGATGATATCTTGTATCAAAATTTCGGATTAGTAAATTTTTATTTAAATATTGAAAGTGACTGTGAAAAAATAGAGAATGGGAATTGTGAACAATTCACAATAAATCTGGGTGCAGCAGGTGCTAGCTATAAGATAGAAATTGAGGTTTGTGTAAATTGGTCATTACCCAAATATCTAACTTTTTCACTCGCAGAAAATAGCGGTAATCTAATAATAGATTTACTTTCAGCTAGGGAATATCTACTAACCTCGTGGGATTACGAGGTTGCAACCAACGAAGCATTTACTAACATAATTAGTTCAGGAAGCGTTTCTTCTATAGACGAAGATGCGAATGTACCCAATCTTGATCCTTTAACAACCTATTACGTTAGAGTTAGAGGAGAAAATGACCGTGGCAAGGGAGAATATGCAACTACCCAAACATTTCAAACAACAGAAGCTCTTCCGGTTGAGCTAACTTTGTTTTCAGCAAGAGTTAACGATAAAAAAGTTTATCTAAACTGGCAAACCGCAACTGAAGTAAATAATTTTGGGTTTGAAATAGAACGGACAACATTGCTGCCAATTGGAAGTGAGCCTGCAAATTCATCTAGTAGCTCAGCAATGGCAGAGAGTTGGAAAACAATTGGTTTTGTCGACGGACATGGAAACACTAATTCTCCTCAAGAATACAGCTTTGTTGATTATTCACTCCCTACAGGAAAAGTACAATACAGACTTAAGCAATTAGACACAGACGGAAATTTTGAATATTCCAATATTGAAGAAATTGAGATAGAGAATCCCAATGAGTTGGTACTTTTACAAAACTATCCAAATCCATTTAATCCGGAAACAACTATTGAGTATACTATACCAGATGGCGGATTATTAAATACAAGCTCTGTGCAATTAATAATTTATGATATTCTTGGAAGAGAAATAGAAACACTGGTAAATGAACAACAATCTGCTGGGCATTATAAAATAATTTTTAACGGAATAAAGCTTCCATCCGGTATGTATGTTTACCAACTTTCAGTCGATAATTCATCAACATTCAAAAAATTAATGCTAACCAAATAGTAAAAATAGAGGGTGCAATTTTGTCTACTCGCTAAGCAGATTAGTCTATATACATTCTATTGTCTTTCCAATGATAATGTGATATTTTGTATCATCTAAATAACACTATCTAAACTAGTCTGGCAGATAATTATATGAAACTAAAAGAAAAACGACCCGCACTAATATTAGTTGATATTCAAAAGGCATTTGATGATGAAGAGTATTGGGGCGGAAATAGAAACAATAAAGATGCAGAGGAAAAATGTGAACTAATTCTTAACAAATGGAGAGAGTTGGGTCTCCCCATTTTTCATGTAAGGCATAGCTCACAAAATCCAGAATCGAAACTATATAAAACCAATGCTGGCTTCGAAATAATGGATGCTGTAAAACCAATTAATAATGAACCTATAATTACAAAAGATGTAAATAGTGCCTTTATTGGAACTGACTTAAAGGAACAACTTGATCAGAAGGGATTACAAACATTAGTAGTTGTTGGTCTTACAACAAATCATTGTATATCTACAACGGTAAGAATGGCTGGGAATTATGGATATGAAACTATACTAATTTCAGATGCTACAGCAACCTTTGATAGAGTTGGAGTTAATGGTGAAAAGTATAGTTCAGAAATTATCCATAATACTACTTTAGCAAATCTTAAAGATGAGTTTGCTAAAATAATGAATACTGATACATTATTTGAATTATTATAGATTTCGTATGTTTGAACTACTGTTAAGGTGCATATCTAATAAGTGGCGAAAAAACAATAAAGGGATTAGAATAAAATGAAACAATTAACTGACTTACCTAACATTGGAAAGACTCTAGCTGAAAAGCTTAATAGTATTGGAATCAAAAGAGAGCAAGATTTGAAAGAGCTTGGTAGCGAGAATGCCATAATAAAAATTGCAACAATTGAGGATGGTGGTGCATGTATTAATATGCTTTATGCACTTGAAGGTGCTATAGAAGGAATTAGGTGGCACGGTCTTGATAAAGATAGAAAGCAAGAATTGAAAGAATTTTATAGAATGATTATTAAATAAAAGACCTATAACATGAAACTAATAACAACACTAATTATAGCACTATTTATGACAAGTATAATCCAAGCACAAGATTGGGCAAATCTTAACCAATTTAGAAAAGAGAATCAGCAACTTTCTGTCCAAAAATCAAACGAAAACAGAATTGTCTTTTTTGGTGATTCTATTACTGAAGGATGGAGCAAATTTGACTCAAGTTTTTTTAAGGGGAGACCCTACATCAATAGAGGTATTAGTGGACAAACAACACCTCAGATGTTAATTAGATTTACACAAGACGTTGTAAATCTTAATCCAAGAGTGGTAGTTATTTTAGCTGGCACAAATGATATAGCTGGAAATAGTGGTCCATCGACACTTAAAATGATATTAGATAATATTATAGCAATGACACAAATAGCACAAGCCAACAGCATTGAGGTAGTTCTTAGTTCTGTTCACCCTGTGTTTGATTATCCATGGAAGCAAGGTTTGAAGCCGGCAGAAAAGATTGATTCGTTAAATGGAATGATTAAGAAGTTTGCTGAGGAAAATGATGCAATATATTTAGATTATTATTCCGCAATGGTAAATGAGCAAAAAGGACTTGATAGCAACTACACATACGATGGTGTTCATCCAAATATAAAAGGATATGAAATTATGGCTCCACTTGCAGAAGAGGCAATAAACAAAGTTCTAAATCAAAAGAACAATAATAAAAACATACTTGGGCTTAGAACAACTGTGTACAAAGTTGGAAACCTTATTGAAGCTAAAGAATGGTATGCTAAAGCTTTTGAAATTACTCCTTACTTTGATGAACCATTTTATGTGGGCTTCAATATAGGGGGCTATGAGCTTGGGTTACTACCAGAAGAAAATCCGACAACTGAAAAAGCAGAGAGTGTTATTACTTATTGGGGTGTAAACGAAATTGAAAAAGTTTATAAACACTTTCTCGCGTCTGGGGCAAAAGAGCATGAAAAACCTAATAGCGTTGGTGGCCCACTTATGGTTGCATCAGTTAAAGACCCATGGGGAAATATAATTGGATTGATTTATAATCCGGTTTTTAAATTGCCTTAACATTTACTAATTGTTTTAATAAAATCATCTGTAGAATATGATTTTAATATGTGTGTGATGTGGTTTATAATTCATATTTTTGAATTGTTAACTGGAGATTAAATAAATGAAACACAAAATTTCAGTATCAATATTTAAAATAATTCTATCATTGGTTTTAATTTCATCTAGCAATTCCTTTGCCTGGATTTATCCAGAACACCGAGAAATCACACTGATAGCCATTCAAAATCTTAACCAAGAATATCGTCTAGCTCTTGATAAACTTTGGGCTGAAGCTATTATTGGATACGAAGATAGGCTCTCTTCTATAATAGTAGATTCTACAGATACAATTAATCATACAAGAATTGATTATGCAGCTTGGCCAGCAATAGCTGGTGACCACTCCACTTCTTCGAGAGATATGCTTGAAAACATATTGCGGACAAAGTGGATTTTGGAGGTTGCAGATATTTCATCACAGCTAAAAGTTGACCTTGCTAATTCTGAGAATACGCATAGTCATATTAATTCATTGAGAGATGCCGATATTAGCTTACAAAGAGTTGACCCTCAATATGCCACAAGAGCCGGATCAAATAATGTTCATTTCCTACTTGCACGTTCTACTGCAGATATGAAAGTTAAAGAATATTTAATTGCATGCCTAAAAAAGGGATCCGACTTAAATGCACTTGGAGCATACACTTGGTTTCATATTAGTGCTTTAGAAAAAGCTTCCAAATTAAGTAATGAATCTTTAGATAATGAGGAACGCTCGAAATTAATTATTGCTGCATTAGCTGATGAAGCATTTGCCTTACATTTTCTTGAAGATGCTTTTGCTTCTGGTCATACAGCAGGAACTTGGGGAAATGCTTCTCAAAGAAAAGGGACTCATGATTACTACAACGAGAAAGGTCTTGAAGTGGTAACATGGAATGGCAAAAGAATGATACTAACTGGCGATGCTTTTATGCGAAAACAAGACGCTGAAATAGCAGCCGAATCGGTTAGAGAAAGTATTAAACAAGTAATCGATTCTTTTACTGGTAAAAATTCTTTCAACTATCATTACAATAATGAACTAACTATATCATTACCAGACTCGTTTGATGTTGGAAAAAATAATTTTATGCCAAAGCGTGATATTGACACTACTCTTATTGATGAGTGTGCTTATGTATTGATTACTACTCCAATACCTGGTTTGGCTACTGGTTTAGGAGAACTGCCTAGATTTAGATCTGAGTTAGGAACTTTTATTGGTGTGGTTGCTGCTGTTAGAGGTAATACAATAAATGGTGGATTTGGCGTTGACCAGAATCAACCAGGTGTATCTGGTGGTATTGACGCTGGGGTTCGATTTGGATTAGGACTTGAAGGAGTGATGCACGGAGGTGGCGATGGACTTGTATTTTTAGAAGTTGGTTGGAGACAAGATGCATCTTCTTCAATGAAGTATGGTAGTTCACCAAACTTAGAACAAGGAGGGCAAATTACTTCTGCTATTCCAGGGCGTGAGGCAATAGTTTTTAGATTCCGAATGCCATTTTGGATTGTTCCTTTAGATCTATTGGTAGCTGCTCCAATATTGATGATTATATCTCCAGATACTTTTGCAAAAATGGCAGTTACAGCAGGGCTTGGAGGTGTAATTCCATGGCAGGCAGGTATGGAAACTTTTATTGGTCGATTTCAATTTATTCTTGGAAGAGAGATTGGAGTTACCTTATATGGAAGGAGCAAATTTAATGATGCTATTTTAATTCCAATTGAAAACAATAATGGCACTGCACTACTAAATTATAGATCTACGCAATTTGATTTTCCTGTTCTTGAGTATAGACCATTCAGAACATTTTCTTTAGATCAAAGTTCAAGCTTAGTTATTCAACTTAATTTTGGAGTAGATATCCCCCACAATACAACTTTAGTTACCCCAGAAGGAATACCAACTCCCGAGTTAGGTCCAGTTTGGTATGTAGGAATTAGGAGTGCATTTGATTGGCGGTTTTATTGGTGATTTTGGGGCTATTATTTATGACTGAAATAATGCTTATTGTAAGTAGTTATAACTTATTCTGTTTTCAAATAATGAAGACTAATTGAAACAGTAAAAGTTTGATTGTTTTTAAAATGTAAATTATATAAAAATATTATAACCACTTTCTCAATTAGGGTGACTCCGAGAACATGAAAAACCAAAGAGCGTTGGTGGGCCACTTATGGTTGCATCAGTTAAAGACCATTGGGGAAACATAATATTATTGATTTATAATCCAGTATTTAAACTGGAAGAATAATATTTTGTTCGCATGTGTATTAAGCATTCGAACAAAATATTTTTAAACTCCTTATTAGCAGTAACTATCGTCACTTCCCTTTTTCTAATTCTGCCTTTGTAAATTCTTTATAGTATTTCTTTTTACTTCCGTCGTAGCTATCAATTTGAAAAAGGACTCCTTTTAGTTTTCCATTAACAAGTGGAATTCTTCTAGTCGTTTTTAATCCAATTGATTTTCGTAACGACGGATCGCCACTATATATAAACGCAGAACTTCCTTTGCAATTCTGCTTAAGAAAATCGCCAAGCTCTTTAAATAGTTTTTGTACTTCAGCATTATTTCCAAGACGAATACCATAGGGAGGATTTGTAACTAAAGTTCCATTTTCAAATTGTTCAACATCTTGAAATTTCTGGCAAGTTAATTCAATGGCTTCTGAGTAAGGTAGATGCGATAAATTTTCACGTGCACTTTCTAAAACAACATCCGACATATCACTTCCAGAAATTATGCCTTTTGGTAACGGACGCATTTTACTATCACTTACAGCTTTAACTTTATCCCAAGTTTCTTGACTAAAATCGGGTAGATAAAAGAATCCGAAATTTGTTCTTAATATTTGTGCTGGAATTCTACAATAGTGCATTAATGCTTCTGCCAGTATTGTACCGGAACCGCACATACAATCCCACAAAGGTTTCTCGCCATCCCATTTACTTTCACGAATAAGAGCAGCTGCAAGAGTCTCCTGCATTGGAGCATCACCTGATATAAGTCTGTAGCCTCTTTTATGAAGCGATTGCCCAGATGTATCAATGCTTATCGTAGCTTCATCCTCTTCAATATGAAGATTAAAACGGATATCTGGATTTTCAACATTTACACTTGGACGTTCACCATTACAGACACTACGGAAATAATCAACAATGCCATCTTTCATATATTGCGAAGCCGCAAGTGAATTTTTTATTTTGCTATTTGATACTGATGATGTAATCGAAAATGTTTTTCCAATATCAAAAAACGAATCCCATTTTATTTCAAACGCTTTATTCCTCAAAACTTTTGTGTCTCTACAATAAAAAGAGGTTAAGGGTGCTAACACTCTGGATGTTAACCGCGAAGAATAATTTATTTTATATAAAACAGATTTATCGGCTCTAAATGAAACACCTCTATATGCAAGCTCCGTGTTTTTTGCCCCAAGCTCAATTAGTTCAGCTTCGCAAAGTTCTTCCATTTGCCCAGGAACTTGAGCAAAATATTCATTTGTTTTTTGATAATTGTACATTAACAGATTTCCTTAATAGATAGCATAATTTTAATAAAGTGTTAGTTAAAAGTTACCGAAATATACTTTACTGTACTACTGAGGTTCTTAAGAATATTCTTCAAATGTAGTTAAGCAAAATTGAAGGCTTCAATATTGTTGAGTTTAATGCTAGCAATCTTAAGCAATAACCCACCTCATCATTTCATAAGTCCGTCATTCCGGGCCCCGACCCGGAATCTGTCTGCAAAGCTATCACTAAAAACCTCTATGTATGTTTTGATAAACATATCTTTTTATTTATTTTGCTTTTAGGAAATGCAATGATTGCTGACTATGAGGAAGGTTTGATGGGGATTGATTTATATATGTTTTTTACTAAGATTGATAGAACGATGAGATTGCTAGAATGTTATCAAACAAATATTGCATGATAACGTTCCCGCATTTTATAAATAATGCAAGTGTAAAGTATTGATCTATATTGAGTAAAATAGTTTTATTGAAAATAAAACTGGTTGTTAGTTCTACAATTTTAGAACTTTTTTGCCGATCTAACATCCTAAAAGTAACATATTGTTGCAGCTTAAATAGTAGTTATATTTTATAGGGGTATACAACAATGGATGAAAATAATTTAGAAGAATATTTGCAAAAAGAGGCTCTTAATTTTGCTAAAAACTATTTTGCTGATAAAATACTCCCATTACTTAAATCCTTCATAAAAAAACACAACTCGAAAAAGGAAATTCTCAAGACAATTGAATCAAACATAATTGAATATCTTTCTGAAACATATCAGCGATGTGCATATGTCAAAACACTTGCTTTTCAAAATGTTCCCAAGCCACTTTCTGACATATATATTCCTTTAACAATAAAAACAGAAGATGATAAAGAAAAAATAATTGTTGATGATGTTATTGGTGATATTGAGAGCAGAAAAGATTTTCTTATTATTGATCAAGTTGGAATGGGAAAGTCAACAATCGCAAGAAAGATAGCTCTTGAGTTTTTGCAAAAGAGAAAAAGAATACCAATTTTCTTTGAATTCAAATCTCTCTCAAAAAATATGAACTTGTTTACAAGTATACTTGATGAAATTGGGATTGATGATTCTCACTTTAACATTTTAGAACAAGAAGTTGATTTTTTAATAATTCTAGATGGATTTGATGAAACACTGCTTGAATTAAAGGAAAGAACCATTGTTGAAATTAAGAAGGTTCTCAAACACTTTAGCGATATCCCCTTTATAATTACATCGCGTCCAGACCCACATTTAAACGAAATCCATGAATTGCAGAGATACAATATAGTTTCTCTTAATGAGCAAGAGGCATATAGTTTATTAAAGAAATATGACAACAAAGGGGAATTGTCAAATAAAATTATTACAGGCCTTCAAAAAGACAAAACGAATAGTTTTAGTGAATTTCTTTCAACTCCTCTTTTTGTTTCGCTTCTGTATTGTGCATATAAGTATAAACCTCTACTTCCAAGAAAAAAACATTTGTTTTATAGCCAAGTTTATGATGCTTTATTTGAAAGCCATGATTTATCAAAAAAAACTGGCTATGTTCATGAAAAATATTCCAAACTTGATTCTAGTGATTTTCATACAATAATGAGACAATTTGCATTTTGGTGTATGAAAGAAAACATAAAAACTGAGTTCTTAAAAGATGAGTTAGAGATTGCATTTTCAAAAATTAAAACAAATCTGCATGGAATAACATTTGAAATTAATGATTTAATAAAAGATCTTGTCGAAACCGTTCCAATTTTTATTAGAGAAGGAAATAAATTTCGTTGGTCTCACAAAGCTCTTTTAGAGTACTTTTCAAGTATGTTTATTTGCCATGATACGAAAGATAAGCAGAAAGATATATTGCTAAAAATGTATCATTCAAAAGACTCGTGGGCATATCTAAATATTTTGGAATTATGTGCAGACATAGATTATACAACATTTAGAGCTACTATTTTAAAGGAAGTTTTAGAAAAACTAGTTAATCATGGAAACTCTTTAATAACGCAATTTTCAAATAAAAAATTACAAGAAAAAGTCATTTTAGAAAGAATTGGATTGACGTTTGATAAAGAGATTGAGCTCATTATAACAAAGAAAATGGAAATGGAAAAAATATTTAAGAAAGACTTTTTTGAACAATACTTTGACAATACGCTTAAATTTGGTAAAGACAGCTCTATGCATGCTAGCATAGGTATATTAGAAAATCCATTGATTATACTTAGTTCAATAGGAATTAATTTTAAAATACTTGAGTTTATTACTGATAAGGAGCCATCATTATTTATTAAAAACAAAAGGGGTAATAAAAAACCAATAAAAATAAATCTTCCTCTTGGAAAAAGAATAAAAATAAATGATAATCCTCGTTCTCAAATAAATAGGAAAGTAAATTTCACAAAAGTAAACCAAATATTATTAAGTCTTAGTGAATTATTTACAAATCATAATGAAGCAAAACTTTTAATTAAAAAGATAAAAGAAGATTATGGAAATGATCTTAATTATTTATTAAATGATTTCAATTTAAAAATATAACCAGCAACTCAAAAACGACCGCCTTTACGCTTGGTTGATTTTGTTTTTGAGTTGCGAGTGTGAAATTGTAGTTTTATAAAAGTAGTTCAAGTATTTAAAGTTAATTTTTAATAAAATTTAGAAGTATGCATCTACAAAGTTCGTTCAAACGGCGGACGTTTTAGTTGCGACGACGTTAATCACAAAAGCACGTATCAACAAAGCCAGAATTAATCTTAAGCAAATAATTTTTGGAAACAGCATTGTAAATGATATTATTCTTTCTTCTACTTGTTAAAGCTAAATATTTCCAAATAGCGAGAGTAATCCAATTTGAAAAGACCCGAAATTTATTTCGGGTCTTTTGTCAAATAATTAATTGAAAAAAGGCTTTTTGAATTTTTGTTTCTCTTATTTAGATTTTTCTTTTTGAAAATTAGTCTAATCTTACTGTTTTCGTCACTTTTCTGATTTAATAGAGTATAAACCTGTTCATCATTAAGAATAACAAGATTAAAATTGGAAATATGAGTACTAGTTGAAGTTCCATTTATTTCATAAATATTTTCTTCTTCACTTGTAGAAATTCTTGGAATATTTTTCATCATTGAGCTTACTGTAGTTTTGTCCGTTGCTGATTTTTTTGAGATTTCATTAAATGAATATTCAATAATTTCAGTTTTATCATCATTAAATGTTGCAGTAATATTTCCTGAGGTCTGATATCCTCCATAATCATCTATATTCCAATTAGCAGTAAAAACATTTTTATTGAAATCTCCGCTAATTGTATAATCTGGGTTAGATTTCAAATCACTATCAAAATAGAGAACAGTATCAGGTTCTTCTAATTTGAAATGTCCAATCACATTATAATCTAAATTATGCTCTGTTAATTCAGGAAGATTCTCTAATTTTATTTCGAGTGACAAGTTGTTTCTATCAGTATATGGTGTAACTAATCTAGAATTAGTCACAATTGCAACAATATTGAAATTATCTTTTACATAACTGCTAATACTATTAATATTAAAACTATCTTCTCCGGTACCAATTTTCTCTATAAGTTCACTCTGCGAATTTATTCTTTTATACTTAAAAACTGCAATGTTATTGTTTCCACCAGAAACTGAGAATTTTACTTTTGAAGTTGTATCAATTTCAGGATAACTAAACTGAACCTTAAAAATTCTGGAAGATAAATCAGAATATGAATTGTCAAAGACCATTAAAGTATCTTCAGGACCATCAATTTTCCATGTTTTATCTATTCCGGAAGATATTTTAGAAAATTGGAGATCATAAATATTACCCATTGCATATTCTTCAACATAATTTTTATAACATGCTTTTAAATCTCCAGTTATCTCTTGAATTGCAACAACTGGATGTTTGCCTGAATAAATATTCATAAACAATTGGGGTATAATTCTTTCTCCACCATAGTTTTCAACTAAATATTTGATAAAGGGAGCCATCCCATATCCGTGTTGTTCAACATCTCCTGTCTCATCTAAGTTAGTATCTTTGTGTAAACCAGAAAAAGGTGCTTGTTCATTTCCAGATAATGTTGTTGAAACATAATTAGGACTTTGTGAAAACAATTCTTCACTCCAAACGGCAGTTGCTTCATTTATCCAGTAGTTAATACCAGCTTCATTTGCTCTAGCATAGGAATTTCGGTTATCATATAAACCTTGAATAAAATGATGAAATTCATGCCCAGCTGTAACTTGAAGTTTTTCTGGGTTTCTGAGGAGTAAATTATTAAATACTAAATAATCTGAATTATATCCGAACAGAGAACTTTGATGATATCCATCTAGTATTTCTTCTAAATTTCTACAACACACATCTATCGGCCATGAAGTTCTATTGGCGTATAGATATCCCATTTGCTCATATTTTGCATAAGCATTTTCTAAAAATGAACCAAATCTTTCGATTTCAGAACTGCCAATTGTTCTATCAGTAGTCATAATTTTAAAATGCCCATTAGAACTAATGTTCGGAGTTTTTCCTCCTAATCCTTCAACATAATATGCTCTTGATCCATCTTCTAGTTTGGCTACTTTATAAAGTTGATTTTGTGGAGTGGTTGGCATTGTAAAAATCAAAAAGCCCTCTTTCTCTTCTGCCTCCAGCAGTTTATAAGAAATTTGAACCCCACCTATACTATTAGCAAATCCCTCTGCGCCAATTGCAGCATACTTATAATTATTGTCCGGTTTATTCAATTTTAGCTTAATTTCTATTGGCATATTGTAAGTATGCGGTATCCCTTCAATTTTTCGAAAACTTGTAATTCCCTCCTCAACAAATGGATTTTCTACTTGCGGTTCGCTTACAATAATTTCCGTTTCTTCTGTAAATGCACCGTTCGGTATTGTAATAACAATATCATCTGTTTTAACTTCACCTCCCGCAACTCCAATAGATACACTTGTTATAATTTGTTTGTCATCTTTATCGGGAGAAGTTGGATCATCATCTTCACAGAATTGAAATAAAAACATAGATAATAAAAATATGGCAGGGTAAACAATATACTTTCTCATACATGGATCTCCATAAGTATCAAAGAATAAAATAGTTTACTAACTCAATCTTAATTGATGTGTTAAAATAAAAAGATTTTCTGACACATTTAACCTCTTTTCAAGGTTTAAATGATTTTTTTTATTTAAATGTGGTAAATTAGAGTATCATTAACATCACGACTTAAAAATATGAAATTTGCGTTACACGTTTGAATCAGCAATTGATGCTGAAAAAGCTGGCACAGATAGAATAGAACTTTGTGCCAATTATTCATAAGGCGGAATGTCAGAATCTATTGTAGAATTACAATTAGATATTAAAGTTAAATCCCGTAATCTTTTTCATAATGATCTCCTATCTACATAAATAGGGTTTAATTATTTTCCTTCTACTCCAAAACGACATATGATCTGCTCCCCAACAAACATACATTAAGTTAAGCCACTAATTTAAAATACC
>CBDUTO010000037.1:0-34148 GCA_965370315.1 uncultured Melioribacteraceae bacterium | reverse complement strand
CATTATTTATGAATCTTTTTGAATATATAGAGTCAACCTTTTTCAGGACGCTGCACAGCCTATTTAATGAAAAAATTAGGTTAACCCATGGCTCTTATCACTCAAATGGGAAATGTTTTTGTTGTCGAGTAGTAGTGAGGCTGTCTCGAAAGTTAATAAAATGTCATTCTGAGGAGTGAAGCGACGTGAGAATCTTCTGGATTTGCTTAAAACTAAGATTTCTCTCTCTGTTCGAAATGACAAGCACCACTTTTGAGTCAGCCTCAGTAGTCCTCGACAGCAGTAAAAAAAGAGTTCATTCTTAAATCACTATCTCTCGCTAGACCCTCAAAAATCCTCATTTTTATTAAACTTTCAAAATATTATAACGATAATCATTAAATGAATTAATGGAGTTTCGCATGAAAATGAAAGTATTTATTATAATTTTATTATCGACTATTGTATTAAATTGTGAAGTATCAGAACCCCAAAGCAGTTCCCAAGCAGAAATAAACTATGTAAAACTCAAAAGTGTTCTTGAAGAGACCGTAAACGAGCACAAAGTACCCGGGGCAATTATGCTTGTTAAATTTGAGGATGGCTCAATCTGGAAGGAAGCTTATGGTAATTCCAATATAAAGAGTGGGAATGTTGAAGAAATGGATGTTCTTAATAATTTCAGAATTGGGAGTGTTACAAAAACTTTTATAGCTTCAGCAATATTAATTTTAGTAAAAGAGAATAAACTTAGTTTAGCAGATACTATAGAGACCCTTTTGCCTGGTGTATTATTACACGGAAATGAAATAACCTTAGAGATGGTGCTAAATCAAAGTTCGGCAATAATAAATTACACAATTAAAGATAGCTTTACAGAGAAGTATATTTCACAGCCTCAGTATAATTGGCAAAAAGAAGAAATTATAAGTTTGTTTAAGGATGAAGATTTAATAACTCAACCTGGCGATTCGAGCTATTATAGTAATTCTAATTATTACATACTTGGTTCTATAATTGAAAAAGTTTCTGGTCAACAATTAAATCAATTTCTTGAAGAGAGAATATTTACTCCACTTCAAATGACAAATACATATTTTCCAACTACTGATTATTTACGAGATAATTATTCGCATGGTTATTATGATGTTAATAATGATGGAATATTCACTGAAGATGAGGACTTGACGGAGCAAAATCCGAACGCAATTTGGGCTGCTGGATTTATTGTTTCAACAGTTGATGATTTACTCATCTGGTCGGATGAATTGCTAAAAGGGTCACTTCTTACTCCAGATTTACAAACCAAAAGAATGGATATAAATGTACCTATTGCAGGTGCACCAAATGATGTTAATTATGGTTTAGGAATTGCAAATATATTTGGGGCAATAGGGCATACCGGTGCTGTCTCTGGATACTCCACAATACTTTTTAAGTATAAAAATAGAACTTTTATTGCATTTGGTAATGGATACGAAACGACAGGGGAAGGACGTTTAATTGCTGAAGCTTTATTCGAAAAAGCAAAAGAAGCTTTGTTTGATTAAATATAGTTCTACTAGAAATAAAAGTCTGTACTAGTAGGGTGGAAATAATTCTGGATATTATATGGTTGTTATCATTATGTTAATAACATATAATTATTTGTATATCTTATTGGAGTATTAATGAACAAGTATTTCGGTTTCTCCCTCTTTTTGATTTCATTATTTTTATGCATGTCAATTCAAGGTCAAGAGAATTATCACAGATTAAGTGGTTTCCAAAATAGTCCTTATTTTGATGAACAAGTTTTAAGTATTAATTATCCCAATGAAATTAAAATTCAGATAAATGCCCCTTCATCAGAGACATTTAATCCAGAAAAGCCAGTCTCAATAGCATTATTTGCTTTGCCAAATGGTAATACTACAGATCAAACAATTGGAAAAATTACTACACCAAGTGATGATTGGCATTATAATATTCAACATATTGGAGCACAAACAAGATTTCTTCGTAATCATGTGATAGAAAATAATCTTGTGACCGTTTATTTAGAAAATGATCAAAGAAGTTGGCCTTCGTGGAAAGCTAAATATACAAATCACGATGAAATAATTAAAGAACTTGTAGATTATATTAGAAATATTTTTAGTGATTATGAAAGTAGTGTTGTTTTAACTGGGCATAGTGGCGGAGGTAGATTCTCATTTAGTTTTATGGATGCCTACACAGAAATTCCAGCTTTTGTAAAACGTATTTCATTTCTTGATAGTAATTATGGCTACGAGCATACGTATGGAACCAAAATGATTAATTGGCTAAAGAGTAGCGAGGATAATTATTTATCTGTTATTGCTTACAATGATAGTGTTGCTTTGTACAATGGTCAGCCAATTGTTAGTGCTACTGGTGGAACTTGGTACCGAAGTAGAATGATGAAGAAATTTATGGAATCCGATTTTGAATTTACAAATTATGAAGATTCAGAATTCATTAAACATGAGGCAGCAAACGGAAGGATTAAAATATTCTTGAAGAAAAATCCAGAAAGAAAAATATTACACACAGTACAAGTTGAGCTTAATGGATTTATTCAAGGGATGGTTTCTGGAACAAGCTATGAGAGTGTGGATTATGAATATTATGGCGATAGAGCATACTCAGAATTGATACAGCGAACAGTAAGTTCTCCTGCACAATTAAAAATTCCTCCACGTCCATCGGATGCAGTAAGTGGTTCACAATTTATGGCAAGTGTATATTCATTTAGTATTGAAGCTCGTGAAGCTAAAGTGTTAGAAGAAATATCGAAAGGAAATATTCCTAATTTCCTTAGAAGCTTAACTAAAATTGAATCGGCTTTTTTAGATGTAAACGGAGTGAGTCATTCTGTAATTTACGAAGTTATGCCAGATTATCTTGCAATTGGTTCTGATGAGGATTTTTGCAGAATTCCAATGGGACCAATTACTGCTCAAAAAATTGCAGATCTTTTTGGAGCAGCAATGCCAACAAGTAAACTAGTTGATAATATCTATACTAATTGCGACATTAAACTTGAGCCAGTTACATATCTGTGGAGTGAACAGAGTATTCTTGTATCAAAATTTGTTGAGCATAATAACGATATTGAAGTCCAATGTTCAGGTGCCGGAGGTGTGTTGGGTCAATTAGTTGGTGGTACAAAAAAAGATGTAATACTTAGTAATAAAATTACTGATCCAGATAAAACACATCATGTTGTAATTTATGGATGGCACAAACTTGATGGAAGTCACTGGCAGCCAATTTACAATGGGCATATTGATACTTACATGGATTATAGTCACGGTATTCGTTTACTTAACTCACAATTGTTAATTGATTCTGTAGTAACGGATTACAGAGATATTCTTACCGATGGAATTATGTATAAGATGTTAAGTGATGAAGCTGGAGTAATGACACAACCAAGTTATTTGAAAGTCTCTGGTTTTCCAGAAAAACCAAAGTCATTTGGGATAATTAACAATGGATCGGATAAACTTAAAATTATAATCAAAGATGATGCATTTGTTGAGCAATATAAAGTCTACTTAAGTATGGATGGAGTAAATTATAACGATCCAATAATTGTAAATCATGATAATATGATTATTTCTGAATTATCAGAAGATTCAATTTACTACATAAAGTTGAAAGCTGTAAATCAAGTAGGGGATTCACCTTATTCAGAAGTACTTTCTGGTGTTCCATCATCCAACATAGATATGGAAATTCTTATTGTAAATGGATTTGATAGAGCATCAACAGGTAATACATATAGTTTTGTTCGGCAACATGCTTCTGCATTCTATTCAAATGGGATGTTTTCTAACTCAGCAACAAATGATGCAGTTTTGGATGGATTGTTTAATCTGAATGATTATTTTATTGTAGATTACATTTTGGGCGAGGAGAGTACAGCTGACGAAACATTTAATTCAAATGAACAGTCTATTGTATCAGATTACCTAAATAATGGTGGAAAATTATTTGTCTCTGGTGCAGAAATTGCATGGGATCTTGATAACAAAGGTAGTACAACAGATAAGAGTTTTATTTGGAATTATCTTAAAATGGAGTATGCTGATGATGCCCCTTTTGGTCAATCTGGAACGTATTATAATGTTCATTTGGTTCCTAACGATTTCATTAGTGATTTAAGTCAATTCAGTTTTGATAACGGTACCAATGGAACATATAATGTGAAGTATCCTGACGTAGTATATCCAAATGATAATGCCATTGGCTTTATTCAATACTCTGCTCTAAATATTCAAAATGGGTTTGCAGGTATATTATATGAAGGTCTATTCCCAAATGGTTTAACTCCAGGTAAAGTTCTTACACTTGGTTTCCCGTTTGAAACAATTTACCCAGAAACTATCAGAAATGAGTTCATGAGTGAAACGCTAATTTTTTTTTATTCTATCTCTGACATTGAAGAAAACAAATCATCCAATATAGTTTTAGAATATAATCTTGCTCAAAACTACCCAAATCCTTTTAACCCTAGTACAGTAATTGGATATGAGATAATAGCGACAAGATATGTTAGCTTAAAAGTATTTAATTCACTTGGACAAGAAGTTGCAACGTTAGTTAATAAAGAACAAAATGCTGGAAGTTATAAGGTGGAATTTAATGCTTCTAATCTTCCAAGCGGAATTTATATTTACTCCATTAAAACAGATGGATTTTTTTCAGTAAAGAAGATGATGTTGATAAAATAGATGTTTTTTGCTGAAATCCGGAATTTCCGAATTTGCGTATAGTTTGGCTATCTTCTAGTTCTTTTTCGGTATAAATATTTTTAATATGCATATTTATTGTTGATATAGCTCATTAGCAAACACATAAATATATAAGCAAGTTGTCCCAGTTTTACAGCAATTTGGGGGCTAATTATTTTTGCTTCTTAAACCAGTGAACAGGTTGTGAACAACGCAATACTGTTGTTAACCAATTTCTTAAGTCATTGGTTAATGAAATAGAAAGTATAATGTTTAGAATATTCTGAGTTGTGAAGTTACAACTCGTGTAAATGAAGAACAAGTTCCAGGTAATTATTCTTATAAATTTGGTGCTTCAAATCATACCCATACATATGTTTTTTAAGTTAGTCAATGGAAATATTGTGGGAGCTAAAAAGAAGGTATTACTACAGTAAACTTAAAAAAGCTAATAAAAATGAGCTATTTAAATCCATTGAATATCATGTAATTAATCACTAAATTTATGACAGTTTTGTTTTATTAATGATTACACCCTGTCTTAAAGGAATAGTTTTTAGTAAAAAAAAGAGGAGAAATAATGCACTCATTAAAAAATATCCCAATATCATTTATTATTCTATTCACTTCAATAATTGCTTTTAGCCAACAAGTTACTGGTGATAAGCAAGAAGTTAAAGAATTAATAGTGTCATCTAATGAAATAACGACTCTTCTATATAACTATGGATCATTAGGAAGACAATATACTCTTCCTAACATGGTGTGGAATGATTTAGGTTATATGTACGAATTCGGACCACTTATTTCCGCCGAAGTTATTGGAGAAAATGGAGAAACACTTCACATTACAAGTGATTCATTTGTGGAATATCGTCAAGGTGATTATAGTCACAATGGAACTGAAAAGTGGGGTTGGTTACCAAGAGCAGGTTACTCAAATCCAAATAGTTCTGAAATTGCAAATAGTCTAAATCCAGAATCATGGCCAAGTGAATGGAATTATTGGCCTGGCAAATATGGTGTTCCAATTGCAGATAATGAAATATATTATGTTATGGATGATTTTTCAAATGCTGAATTTAATTATTATCCATTCCCAGATGATACAACAAAAAGAGGATTAGGTGTTAAATCTGAAGTCCGCATGTACCAATATAATGGTTTTCTAAAAGATGCGTTAATAATAAAATATAAAATTACAAATGAGAGTCCAAAGGATTTATCCAAAGTATATTTTGGATTTCAAGGTGATCCAAATATTGGCGGTTTTGGTGATCATTTGGATGATATGACAGGATTTTTGCCTAACGATTATGAAGTTAAAGATGCTGCAAACACTATCTTTTGCTATGACAAGGATAGCATTGGTGTCGCTGGAAAACCCCCCGGTTACTTTGGATTAAAGCTTCTTAATACGCCAAATAATTTAGGATTAACTTCTTTTCATGTTGTACGTTATGAAAATTTAGGCTCAAACCCAAACGTTCCAAAGAATGATCCTTTAATGTGGCAATGGTTATCTGCTGAAAGTATTGATACATTTCAAGAATTATTAAGAATACATGGTGATAATATAATTAATTTTGGAACTGGACCATTTGAACTAAAATCTGGTGAATCCAAAGAAATAGAGCTGGCAATATTTATGTCAGATGATTTTGACGATATGCTTCATGATGCTTTTTCAATACAGCATTATATTAATTGGCCAATGCTCAATAATCAATATGATTATTCAGATGGAGATGAAAGCTATAAAATTGAACTTAATGAACTCCAAAAAGAAAATGAAGGTTCTATTCATATAAGTTGGAGCTACACTGGAACGAACCCAAACGCAAAAATATTTCTCGACTATTCTTCGGATGGAGGAGTAGAATGGACTCCGATAGTAAAAAATCATAGTATTAATGAAAATTATATTTGGGATACAAAATTGGTTGATGATGGTGTTAATTATATTCTTAGAGTTTTGGCGTACAATCCACATAATACGATAGAATACTATTATGATAATTGTAATGAAAGATTCACAATAAATAATCAAGAAAAGAACTCAATTCCAGAATTCAAATTTATCCAATTTGCTGATACTCTAAGAAGAGAAAGAGTTAATGTAGAATGGATATCGGAAGATGCCGATAACTCTGAACTGACTATTTCTGTTGAGCATTCAACAATTAAAGAAGGTCCTTTTAATAAGATATATGATGCAACTAAGAGTAATGGTAAAAATTCATTTTCTTGGAATCTATCTACCATCCCCAATTATGAAACAAATTACTTGAGGTTTTCCATAAAAGATGATGCAAGCGAAACCGTCGTTGTTTCAGATGAGTTTATAATAAATATTAGAAGAGGATCCTACGAATCATCGAAAATTGAACATATCATTGGTGAAGCGACAGCGGAAATACAAATTCTAGTTGCTGACACTAACGCAATAAATAATAATAGATATGAAATTACATTTGCTGTTGAAGATGAAGGTAAGAAATATAGTGTTAGAAATATAAATACAAATAAAGTGCTAATTGATAATATGGAGCTAATAAATGGAATGTCCTCGCCATCATTTGAGGGTCTGCGATTAAATATTAAAGATACAGAAATTAATATTGATTATAATAGCACTCATTTTAACCGAAAGGAATTAGAACAGATTTATAATGTTTATTTTGCAGAATGGAATGATGATTATGCTGGGATACCACACGTTAAAAGTGATTTGGATTGGATAGTTGTATTTAATGATTTGGATAAAAATGCAGATGGTTCTTGGGTAAATATTGGCGATTCAACCCTCTTTATCCCAAGAGAGATAAATGGTGTTTGCCCTTTTAGAATTATAGATATTGATAATGGCGAAAAGGCAAACTATTTAATTCAGGAAACAATAAATGTAGATAATAGTTGGGATTCCGAAGAACAAATTATTCTCCGCCCTCAAATACTTGTTTCGGATTATATAGTAAGCTATGCTTTAAAACTAGATTTCAGCACTGGAATAATTCCAAAACTAGGTGATACTCTTTATATTGTTACATTTAATCCGATTGGTAGCAATGATGTTTTTCAATTCCAAGCAGACGACAATTACATTTTGTCAAATAATGACGAGGTAATTTCACCAGATGAATATCAACTTTATCAGAATTATCCAAATCCGTTTAATCCGAGCACAGTTATTAAATATTCTATCCCATCAAGTGTGAAATCAGATGTCAAGCTTGTTGTGTTTGATATTCTTGGAAGGAAAGTTGCAACCCTTGTTAACGGGCAACAAAGAGCTGGAAGTTACGAAGTTCATTTTGATGCAAGTCATTTGACCTCTGGAATTTACTTTTATCGTTTACAAAGTGGTAGTTTTGTTGAAAGCAAAAAAATGTTACTTCTTAAATAGATCTAAATCTTACTTTAACCTCTAATTATTTCAATTCTATAGTGTGAAAAATACTCTTTGAAGTATATACGACAATGAGTATTATTGCCAGTTAAATTTTCACTTATTGTAATTAACTAAGATAAATATGAGTTTAAAGAAAAAGTATCGCCTATTAGCATTTTATAAATTTATTAATGTTCAGAACCCAGAAGCTGAAGTTAAATATCTAAAACGATTCTCTAATGATATTGGAATGAAGGGGAGAATATACATTGGCGAAGAGGGAATAAACGCACAATGTTCAGTGAATGATGGGCAAAAAGAGGCTCTGATTCTATATCTGAATGCAAACCAATATTTTAATAATATTGAGGATATTGAAACCAAATCAACACCAATTCCGGAACATCAATTTCCTAAAATGATAGTAAGATACAAGAAGGAAATTGTAGGGTTAGGAGAAATATACGATGCATCTGAAATTAAAGAATCAAAGTTTAAAATTTCAACAGACGATTTCAAAAATGTAATTGATGAAGGAAATCCAGATGATTATTTAGTTTTGGATATGCGAAACAACTACGAGTATGATCTTGGTCATTTTAAAAATGCTAAACCTGCTGGAACAATGTCCTTTAGAGAAACAGAGAATTTTATTGCAGACTATAGAGCAAATTCTGGTGATAAAGAAGTTATTATGTATTGCACTGGTGGAATTAGATGTGAGAAACTTGCAGTTTTGCTTAAAAACTCTGGAATGGAAAACGTTAAACAACTTGATGGCGGAGTAATAAAATATACTAATCTTCACAACGATGGAAATTGGTTGGGCAACTTATATACTTTTGATGACAGAGTTTCAACATTTATTGGTGATTCTAAAACACATACAGTTATTGGAAAGTCTTATTACAGTGGAAAACCAGCTGAGAATATGTTTAATTGTCGATATGCACTTTGTAATGGTCAGGTAATTGCTAATCCTAAAGAATATAAGAAGCATTTTGGTTTCTGCTCAGAGGAATGTTGGCATAATGGAATAAATGATCTAAATATTAGAAATGTTGAATTTGACAGTCTTGATTATAACGAGCTACGAAATAGAGTTAAAAGAGGACTTGAGACGAAAGAAAATATTCAAAATAAGATATCCGAACACTTAGAGGGAAAATTATCTAAAGTTAATTTTAAGAATAAAACCTCACTATTTTTAGGGCAGTATAGTTAACTAGTAAGTTTCTTTTTGATATCTACAATTCATAATCCAGAAGGCGGGGATACTGTGACTCTTCATCAAATTAATAGAAGAATAGTAGATTTTACAGAGCCGGAGAATATTAAGGAATTATCTTGGTATTCAGATCTTGTTCTTGAAAATGGTTTGCAATATTTAGAATAAAAACAAAATTATCATCTACAATGTTTTTTCAAAGGAGCTAATAGCTCCTTTTTTTATATACCAATTTATATGATATACTTACAAGAATTAGTATTCTTCAATTGATTTAATATTTAACTTCACTTAATTTAAGTCATCATTTTTAATAAAAAAGGAATTCGATAAATGAAAAGTAATATTACTATGAAAATATCCTTACTTATACTTATAATGGCTACTACTTTAACTATTGCACAAAATGAAAAATCATATATTATAGCAACAGCTTCTGCTGGCGGAACATATTATCCAGTTGGAGTTGCAATTGCTACTTTAGCAACCAATAAATTAGGCGATGTTGGAATATCAATGAGCGCTATTACTTCTGCTGGATCTGGTGAAAATGTTCAACTATTAAAAAATCGTGAAACTGATTTTGCAATTCTACAAGGGCTATTTGGTTCAATGGCATGGCAAGGGAAAGGAAAATACAAAGGTAAACCAGAAAAAGATATGCGCTCTGTAACAATGCTTTGGGAAAATGTTGAACATTTCACAGTTTACTCTGAATATGCTAAAACTGGTAATATTAAGGATTTAGCAAATCTAAAAGGGGAAAGATTTTCGATTGGTAAAAGAGGTTCAGGGACAGAAACTTCAGGAAAAACTATTCTATCGGCATTGGGTTTTAATATTAAAGAGGATTTCGATTTTGAACATATGGGATATTCTGCTTCAGCAACAGCAATGCAAGATAAAAGAATTTTAGGCATGAACATACCAGCTGGTCCTCCAGTATCAGCAATTACACAAGCTTTTGCAACTATAGGAAGTGATAAAGTAACAGTACTTAATTTTAGTGATGAGCAAATTGAAACAATTCGCAAAAGTTACCCAGTTTGGAGTAGGTTTGTAATTCTGGCTGAAACTTATCCTGGTCAAGTAAAAGATATTAACACAATTTCACAACCAAACTTTTTAGCTGTTACTCCAGATATACCTGATGATGATGTTTACAAATTATTAGAAACAATTTATTCAAATCTCGAATATCTACATAAAATGCATAAAGCTACAAACGCTATTAAATTGGATAGAGCTGTAAGTGGATTACCAATTCCATTGCATCCTGGTGCCGTAAAATTCTACAAAGATAAAGGAATTGAAGTACCAGAGAATTTAATTATTAAGTAATTTAACTGAGTTAGTATTGTAAATGTTATTTGTTCTCTAATTTGGAAACGTCATTATGAACATTTATTTGTGAGAAATCTCTTTTTAAAATATAGACTGGAGATTTCTCAATCGCTACAGAGCAAGCTCATTTCGAAATGACAGTTTTTATTAGCAATTACTCAATTAACTCAATTATAAATATTTAGGAAATTTATTGTCCATTGTACCAAATAGAGTATTAGAAGAGGAAAGAAGCATTGACATAGTTTATGATAGAAAGCGAGCCGTTTATTGGCTTGCCGTTATTATAGCACTATTTCATGTATGGGTTAATACTTTTGGAGTAATGAGTGAACTGTGGCAAAATTCATTGCACATGGGGTTGCTTGGTGCTTTAGGATTTTTCACAATTCCATTTATAAGAGGACGAACGCCAGGTAAAATTGAAACGGGAGTAAATCTCATTCTTGGATTGACAATATTTGCCACTGCATTGTATATAATATTATTTGAAGATGCACTCCACGACAGAAATGAAGTAGTAATTCTACCAGATTTAATTTTTGCTGGAATTGCTGTAATTCTCTCCATTGAATTAACCCGAAGAACTACTGGATTTATTATTCCTTTTCTAGCTCTATTATTTGCTGGCTATGTTATGCTATACGGACATCTAATTCCGGGTCAATTTAACTTTAGAGGATTAAACCTATCACGATTTCTATATAGAATGTTTTTTACCGATGAAGGATTATTTGGAATAACTGCTTCAATCTCATCTACTTTTGTCTTTATGTTTATTCTCTTTGCCGCATTCTTGCTTAAATCTGGTGGGGGAGATTTTATAATAAATCTAGCTCAGGTGCTTACAAAAAACATCACTGGTGGTCCAGCCGTTGTAGCTGTTGTTTCATCTGGTTTAATGGGCACTATTTCTGGAAGTGCAATTGCAAACACAGTTTCTACTGGCTCAATTACAATTCCAATGATGAAAAAAGCTGGATTCAAACCAGAGTTTGCTGCAGCTGTGGAAACGGCTTCTTCCACTGGGGGACAGATTATGCCACCTATAATGGGTGCTGGTGCTTTTATTATGGCTGAGTGGACTCGAGTTCCATATCTTAATATTATTGCCGTAGCAATAATTCCAGCACTTATGTATTACGCAACAGTAGGATTTTTTGTTTATCAAACTGCAAAAAAAATGGATTTGAAACCTACACAAGAAGAGAGCAAATTTACTTTGCTCGAAATTCTTAGAGAAGGTATTCACTTTTTTATTCCAATAGCAGTGTTGGTTGGGTTATTAATAATTGGCTACTCTCCAACGTATTCTGCAGGATTTGCCATAATTGCAATTGTGCTTTCATCATACATAAGTAAAAATCATAAAATGCACTTTTGGGATATTCTCGATTCACTTGCTCTTGGTTCCAAAAATATGGTAATGACTGGAATTTTACTTGTTACTGTCGGAATTATAATTGGATCTATTTCTATGACTGGTGTTGCAATTACATTTTCACAAATTATTGTTCAAATCTCTGGTGGCGAACTTATTTTAGCTTTAGTTTTTATTACCCTAGCTTCCTTATTATTAGGAATGGGTTTACCAGTAACTGCTGCTTACATTATGCTTGCAATTATTGCGGTGCCTGCACTAGAAGAAATGGGCGTAGCACTTCTTTCTGCACACATGATTGTATTTTGGGTTTCGCAAGATTCAAATGTTACTCCACCAGTTTGTTTAGCAGCATTTGCAGCAGCCGGAATTGCCGGCTCAAAACCAATGCGGACTGGATTTGAATCGTGGAAGCTAGCAAAAGGATTATATGTAATGCCACTACTATTTGCTTATACAGATTTAATTGAAGGCTCATTAATAGATAAATTAGATATACTATTATTTGGATTGTTCGGATTATTTGCTTTTGCATCCGTGTTTACTGGTTATTTCTTTGGTAGAATAAATATTTACTTTAGAATATTTGTAGCACTTATTGGCGGTTTACTATTTACACAGAATATTTATTTTTGGATTTCGGGCTTAGTCTTATTTCTATTACTGATGATGTATCAACTTAAGCTTAACAAAAAAGACGTATTGAATTGATAAAGTATCTATGAAATTCAATTTGCATTTTACATTCTGTTCAAATATTCTCTTACATATTATGCTCTCAAAAATCTCGTTTCATCTTTGTTATTAATGTATATTATATCTCAAAAATCTAAACAAACTTTAAGTATTTATATGATTAAATATGTAATAAGCTCCCTTCTTTTAATGGTTCTGTTTACGTCCTGTATTGATAAGAATATCCATCAAAAGAATTATGATGCTTACCCAACATCTGTGAATAGTAATCTTTGGTTAAACTACAGCAAAGAATATTCAGAATTCAAAATATGGTCTCCTACAGCTGAAAATGTTCAACTCCAATTATATGAAGAGGGAAATAAAGGTGAGCCCATAAAAACTCATCAATTGGAGTTGCAAGAAAATGGTATATGGATAAAGAAAATAAATAAAGATTTGAATGGCATTTATTATACCTATCAAGTTCTAATTGATGGTAATTGGCTCGACGAAACTCCAGGTATTTATGCAAAGGCTGTTGGAGTAAATGGAAATAGGGCAATGGTTTTAGACTTTGAAAGTACTAATCCAATAAATTGGGAAACTGATAAAGGGCCAGAAATAGAATTTAATAATGAAGCTATAATCTATGAATTGCAAATTAGGGATATTACTATTCATCCAAATTCTGGTTCTCGCTTTCCCGGAAAGTATTTAGGCTTGGCTGAAGAAGGAACTACCGGACCAAATGGAGTAACTACAGGAATTGATCATATTAAAGAGATGGGAATCACTCACGTTCATTTATTGCCAACCTACGATTACTATTATATTGATGAGACAAAACTTGATAGTGCCCAATATAATTGGGGTTACGGACCACATAATTATAATGTTCCAGAGGGATCATTTTCAACTAATCCATACAATGCAGAAGTACGCATTAAAGAATTTAAAGAGATGGTAAAATCATTTCATGATAATGGTATTGGTGTAATATTGGATGTCGTTTATAATCATACTGGTAAAACTGAAAATTCATTATTTAATCTTGAAGTTCCGGACTATTATTACCGACATTGGGAAGATGGGCAACTGTCGAATGCCTCCTATTGTGGAAATGAAACAGCTTCTGAGAGAATAATGATGCGAAAATATATATTGGAATCTGTAGCGTATTGGGCAAAAGAATATCATTTGGATGGCTTTCGTTTCGATTTAATGGCCATTCACGATATAACAACAATGAATGAGGTTGTTAAAACTTTGAAAGAAATAAATCCTAGCATTGTAGTTTATGGAGAAGGCTGGGCTGCAACTGACTCACCTTTCCCTATTTCTGAAAGAGCTTCAAAAAATAACACCAAAGAGATGTCACAGATATCAGTATTTAGTGATGATATCCGAGATGGACTTAAAGGATCTGTTTTTGAAGATGATAGTACTGGATTTGTGAGTGGTGTAAAAAATAGAGAAGAGTCTGTCAAATTTGGTATAGTTGGTTCTATTTATCACTCTCAGATTAATTATGATGGGATGAATATATCTACTGAACCTTGGACAAATGAGCCGTGGCAAGCTGTCTCGTATGTTTCATGTCATGATAACCAAACACTATATGATAAGCTTAAAGTATCTCGAAAAGACGCTGATGAAGAAAGTATTGTAGCAATGGATAAACTTGCTAATGCAATAGTTATGACTTCACAAGGGGTTGCATTTATCCATGCCGGTGCAGAAATGTTGCGTACCAAAAATGGGGAACATAATTCATTCGATTTACCCGATTCAATAAATCAAATTGATTGGAATTGGAAAGTTGATAATTCAGATGTTGTAGAGTATTATAGAAATCTAATTAAATTAAGAAAAATCCATCCAGCTTTTAGAATGACTTCAGCAGATGATGTTAGAAGAAATCTAGAATTTGTAAAATCAGAAAGTGCTTTAATTAGTTACCAAATAAGTAACAATGCTAATGGTGATGAATGGAAAAATATACATGTAATCTATAATGCCAATCCAAACCCAATTAATTATCAATTAAAAGGGGAATGGCAAATTGCAGTTGAAGGAAATGATTTTTACTTTAATGAAAATAAAACTGTAAATAATAAGTTTGAAGTTCCAAAAATTTCTATGATGGTACTTTATCAGAAATAATATTTCTAAATTTTATCAACAGAAACTTTATATGTTGGATCTTCAATTACATTAACATCAATTATTTGTTCTGCATTTTTAAGTAATTCTTTACAATCAGGGCTTAGGTGTTTTAAGTGTACTTTCTTTCCTACCTTTTCGTAACGTTCTGTAATTTTATTTAAGATTTCAATTGCAGACATATCTGCCACACGACTCTCTGCAAAATCAATAATTATTTCATCAGGATCATTTAACACGTCAAATTTCTCGCTAAATGTTGTTGCAGAAGCAAAGAATAAGGGCCCATATATTTCATAATGTTTTACACCATTCTCATCAATATACTTACGTGCTCTAATTCTTTTTGCACTATCCCAAGCAAATACTAAAGTTGCAATAACAACACCAATAAGTACTGCTAGTGCAAGATTATGTAGAAATACAGTAACTAAAGTAACCAGTAACATTACAAAAATATCTGAGTTTGGCATTCTTCTAAATGTTCTAAGACTTGCCCATTCAAAGGTTCCAATTGCAACCATAATCATTAAACCAGTAAGAGCTGCCATTGGAACTTTTTCAATCAAACTTGAACCAAACATCACAAATACAAGAAGCATAATTGAGGCAACAATTCCAGAAAGACGAGCTCTTGCACCGTTTGAAACATTAATCAAACTTTGACCAATCATAGCACATCCACCCATACCAGAAAATAGACCGGAAAGAATATTTGCAGCACCCTGTGCAACTGCTTCCTTATTTCCTTTTCCTCTGGTATTGGTAATTTCGTCAACAATACTTAAAGTTAAAAGACTTTCTATCAGTCCTACTCCAGCAACAATAACTGCATATGGCAGAATTACTAAAATATTTTCCAAATTAAATGGGACAATTGGAATATGAAAAGGTGGAAATCCACCTTGAATTGAAGCAATATCTCCAACAGTTTTTGTGTCAATTGCAAAAAATGAAACGATTCCAAAAATTACTAAAATAGAAGTTAAAGATGCTGGAATAGCTTTTGTGATTTTTGGTAAACCCCAAATAATTAGCATTGTAAGAAAAACTAATCCCAATAAAACATATAGTGAAGTTCCAGTAAGCCAATTACCAGTAATATCTTTGAATTGATCTAATTGAGACATAAATATTATAATTGCTAATCCATTTACAAATCCAAAAATAACAGGTTGGGGAACTAATCTAATAAGTTTTCCTAATCGTAAAAATCCAGCTAGCATTTGAATAATACCTGCTAAAATAACTGTTGCAAAAATGTATTCTACTCCGTGTGTTTTGGCTAAAGTAACAATTACAATAGCAATTGCACCAGTTGCTCCAGAAATCATTCCAGGTCGTCCGCCAAAAATTGATGTTACTAATCCCATTACAAAAGCCGCATAAAGACCAGTTAATGGTGAAAGACCTGCAATTAGTGCAAAGGCAACAGCTTCTGGAACTAGGGCAAGTGCAACAGTAAAACCAGATAACACCTCTGTTTTATAATCTATATTTTTTGACATTTCATATATATTGAAAAATATTTTCATTTTTTCTCTTCTAGGGTAATTCATTAACAAAGCAAAAGGCTTCGAAAATAAATGGATTATTAAATTTAATGGAAACAGACTGCTATTAGGGCTAACAATTACGAGGAATTTGTTTATAGACTATAGTTCTCATTTGAAGGTGCAAATGTAACAATACTATATATTCTTACCAAGTTTAAAACATTTTTTAACTAAAAAATAGTTGTAGAATAAAAGGCTAAATTCTTCTCCAATCTGTTATAACTTTAATTACTATATTTGTCTTTCCCAAAAGCAGATTATCGTTTTATAAAATAGATTTCACAAAAGGTTAATATGAACAAATCAAAAACTAAAATTTCTATTTTCCAACGAATGTTAAATTGGACAGAAAAGGCAGGCAATGCGTTGCCACATCCAGCAACACTATTTGCGCTATTTGCGTTAGGAACTCTAGTATTATCAGCAGTTGGTCATGCATTAGGGTGGGAAGCAATCCACCCAGCAACAAATGAAATTATAAAGCCGATTAATCTTTTATCGCATGATGGAATTCACAGAGTTCTTCTTGAGATGGTAGATAATTTTACTGGATTTGCTCCACTTGGAATAGTTCTAGTGGCGATGCTCGGTATTGGTATTGCAGAGCAGAGTGGACTGATAAACGCCGTGATTCGTTTGCTAGTATTAAAATCTCCAAAACGTCTTTTAACATATGTAATTGTGCTTGCTGGAATTTTATCAAATGTAGCTTCCGATGTAGGTTATGTTTTATTAATCCCATTAGCTGGTGTAATATTTATTGCTGTCGGAAGACACCCAATTGCTGGAATGGCAGCTGCGTTTGCTGGTGTATCGGGTGGATTTAGTGCAAATTTAGTTTTAGGTACTGTTGATCCTTTGTTAGCCGGTTTATCTCAAGAAGCAGCAAGAATTCTGGATCCATCTTACGAAGTAAACCCTACTGCAAATTACTATTTTATGGTTGCTTCAACCTTTGTAATTGCTTTAGCTGGAACTCTGGTAACAGAAAAAATTGTAGAGCCGAGACTTGGTAAATATAATGGTAGTGGAGAAGAGAAGGATAGCTCCTTTGCTAAATTATCCAAAGCTGAAAAGAAAGGCTTAATGATGGTTGCAATTACGTTTCTTTTTGTAATAATTGTTATGCTTATTGGATTAGTACCTGATGATGGATTCTTCCGCGGTGCAGATGGTGGGTTGTTAACATCTCCGCTTATTAAAGGCGTTGTTGCATTACTCTTTATTGTTGCTGGTGGATTAGGAATTGCATACGGATTTACAACTGGTACTTTTAAAAATGATGCTGATGTTATGAAAGGTATGGCATCATCAATGAAAACTTTGTCTACTTATCTTGTTCTCGTATTTTTTGCAGCTCAGTTTGTAGCATACTTTAAGTGGAGTAATCTTGGTATTATTTTGGCTGTTAAAGGTGCTAACGTCTTAATGTCAGCCGATATAGGATTGATTCCATTAATGATTCTCTTTGTATTACTTTCTGCTTCTATAAATATGCTAATGGGAAGTGCATCTGCAAAATGGGCAATCCTTGCTCCTATATTTATTCCAATGTTTATGATTATGGGGTATTCACCAGAATTATCCCAAGTTGTTTATCGAATTGGAGATAGCGTTACAAATGTAATTTCACCCATGATGAGTTTCTTTGCACTAATTATTGCGTTTGTTCAAAAGTACGATCCCAAAGCCGGTATAGGAACTATCATAGCTGCAATGGTTCCTTACTCATTTGTTTTTCTAATTGTTTGGATTTTATTGTTGGTTGTGTGGTTACTATTTGGAATTCCACTCGGTCCAGATGCAGGCATACACTACGTTATGCCCAATTAGGTTAATTATTAATAATATGAGAAGTTTTTGAATATAATAGTGAAATTAAAATATAAGTGTAAAAAAAATATTGAGGGAAAACTATGACAAAAGAGACTGCAATTAAATTATTTGAGCAGAAACAAATGCGAACTATTTGGAATGAGGAAGAAGAGAAATGGTATTTCTCAATTGTTGATGTAATCGAGGTTTTAACAGAGAGTTCTAAACCAAGAGATTATTGGTACAGACTTAAAAAGCGGGAAAAGGAAAATGGTATTCAACTGTCGACAAATTGTCGACAGTTGAAAATAAGAGCAAAAGATGGTAAAATGAGGGAAACAGAAGTAGCAGATACAGAAACACTTTTGCGTATAATTCAATCTGTTCCTTCGCCAAAGGCAGAACCTTTTAAACTATGGTTAGCTAAAGTTGGTTACGAAAGGATTGAAGAAACAGAAGATCCTGAAAAAGCTTTTGACCGAGCAATGGAAACCTATCTAAAGAAAGGTTACAGCAAAGAGTGGATAAATCAACGACTAAAAAGCATTGAAATACAGAAGGAACTTACTGATGAATGGGAAGAGCGAGGTGTTGAAAAAGGACTGGAATTTGCAATTCTAACAGACGAAATTACAAAAGGATGGAGTGGTTTTACAACAAAGCAATATAAAAAATATAAGAGTCTAAAAAAGGAGAATCTCAGAGATAATATGAGCAATTTAGACCTCGTTCTAAATATGTTAGCAGAAGCTTCAACAACTGAAATATCAAAAGAGAAAGAGCCAAATAATTTAGATGAAAGCAAAGAAGTTGCACAAGAGGGTGGTAAAGTAGCAAATGCTGCTCGTGTTCAACTTGAAAAGACTACTGGAAAAAAAGTAGTATCACAGAATAATGTGAAAGCTTTGAAGTAAACAAAAAGAAAAACAAATTATAAAATAGATTATATTTGCACTTAAAAAAAACAGAAAGAAAGTTATGAATAAAAATAGAGTTATTGTTGCAATGAGTGGTGGAGTTGATTCATCAGTTGCTGCAGCATTATTACATAGAGAAGGATACGAAGTAATTGGAATTACTATGAAAACTTGGGGGTTTATGGAGGTAGGTGGCGCTCCTAAACATGAATCAGGATGCTGTTCTCTTGATGCAATATTTGATGCAAAAAATGTTGCAACGCAGTTTGATTTCCCTCACTATACAGTCGATTTTACAGAGTCATTTGAGAATGCAGTAATTGATAATTTTGTAGATGAATATTTTGCTGGGCGAACTCCAAATCCATGTGTTATCTGCAACAAAGCAATTAAATGGGAAGAGCTTTTGGAGAAAGCTGATCAATTGGATGCACAATACGTTGCAACGGGTCATTATGCACGTGTTGATTATAATGAAGAAACTGATAGATACTGTATTGTAAATTCCGAGGATTCACATAAGGATCAAACATATGCATTATGGGGATTAACTCAGGAATCACTTAGTCGCACATTACTTCCACTTGGGAAATATACCAAAAAGGAAATAAGAGTACTTGCTAATGAATTCAAATTGAAGACTGCAAATAAACCAGAAAGCATGGAAATATGTTTTGTAGCTGATAATGACTACGAACGATTCTTACGTGAAAGAGTTCCGGAGAAAATGGCTGATGTGCCTGAAGGTGATATGATATACCATGGAAAAGTGGTTGGTAAACATCGTGGAATTCCATTTTATACTATCGGACAAAGGAAAGGGCTTGGAGTTGCTCTTGGTACTCCTGTTTATGTTAAAAATATAGATGTAGAAAATAATATAATTGAAATAGCTGATAAAGCTGAACTTCTTGAATATGATTTAGTTGCTAATCAGATTAATTACGTTAGTACTTCAAAGCTTTCTGTGGGTGATAAGGTTGTAGCCAAAATTCGTTATTCTGACCCTGGTTCAGAAGCTGTAATAATTGACTCCTCAAATAATGAGATTAAATTAAAATTTGATACTCCAAAATCTGCAATTACTCCAGGGCAATCATTAGTGATTTATAATCACGAGGGGTATGTTTTAGCAGGTGGTATAATAGATAGAGTTGATTAAATATTCGAGTTCGAAAATTAATATTAGTTGGGTTAAAAGTTTCACTCACGATTTCTGATTCACAATTTTCGAAATATTAACACGACGCTAATAAATTTTAAAAAAATATGTCATTCCGGTTTGGCAACGTTTTTTGTTGACAAGACCGGAATCTCCTATAATAGCAAGAGATTCCGGTCTTGCAAAGAACGCAAACCGGAATGACAGCATACTTAAGTCTGAGATAATAAATATCTTTCTATTACCGTCTGTTTAATTGTATCAATCCATTTTGATTTCTCTATGTTTTACTTGCTATATTTCTTAAAGATAAAATTTATAATACTAAAACTATATATCGGACTCATGGTTTTATTTAGCGTTGAAATTATTTATATTAAATCTTAATTATATAAAGGTACTAAAATGTCACAAAATTATGATATTGCTATTCTTGGTGGTGGTCCTGGCGGGTATGTTGCAGCAATAAAAGCATCACAACTTGGTTATAAAACGGTAGTGGTAGAAAAGGAAAATCTTGGCGGAGTTTGTTTAAATTGGGGATGTATTCCAACAAAGGCATTATTGAAAAATGCAGAAATATATGACATAGTTGCAAACAAATCTAAAAGTTTTGGTATTACTGTTGAGAATGTACATTTTGATTTTAAAAAGACAATTAAACGAAGCAGACAAGTTTCTAAGAAAATTGTAAAAGGTGTTGAGTATCTATTCAAAAAAAATAAAATAGATAGGGTAGATGGCTTTGGAAGATTAAACTCAAATAAAGGTATTGATATTATTGATACTGAGGGCAATGTAACTGAAACTGTAAACGCAGATAAAATTATAATTGCAACTGGTGCAAGACCAAAAGCTATTCCAACAATTCCAGTTGATAGAGAATTTGTAATTACAAGTAGCGAAGCAATGACATTAACTGAACAACCAAAAGAGCTTGTTATTATTGGGGCTGGTGTAATTGGTATTGAGTTTGCATATTTTTATGCAACAATTGGAACTAAAGTTACAGTCGTTGAGATGTTAGACTCTGTTCTCCCGCTTGAGGATAAAGAGGTATCTGCTACTTTACAAGCTAGTTTAAGTAAGCGTGGAGTTGAGTTCCATCTATCAACAAAAGTTGAAAGTGTAAAAGTAGTAGATGGGAAAGTAATTGTTGCAATTGAAAAAGATGGGGAGCAAGTTGAATTAACTGCTGATAAAGCATTGAACGCAATTGGAGTCTCTCCAAATAGTGAAAACATTGGACTTGAAGAACTTGGCATAGAATCAGAACGTGGAAATATTAAAGTTGATAAATCAAATTATCAAACTAATGTTGAAGGTATATTTGCAATAGGCGATGTTATTGGTCAACCATGTCTTGCTCATGTTGCTTCTGCAGAAGGAATCCATTGTGTTGAAACTATTCACGGTAAAAAACTCCCAGAAATTGATTATTCAAATGTACCTGGTTGCACATACTCACAACCGCAAGTAGCAAGTATTGGAATGACTGAAGAAAAAGCAATTGCTGAAGGAATTGATATTAAGGTTGGTAAGTTTCCACTTTCAGCAAGTGGTAAAGCAGCGGCAATTGGAGAGAGAGAAGGATTTGCAAAACTTATTTTTGATAAAAAATATGGAGAACTTTTAGGTGCACATATTATTGGACCAGAAGCAACCGAAATGATAGGTGAACTTGGAATTGCAAAATCTTTAGAAGCAACAAATAAATCAATTGGATCAACAATTCATGCACATCCAACATTATCTGAGATAATTATGGAAGCGGCAGAAGATGCAGATGGAAAAGCAATTCACATCTAAGAAATTAACATACTCTGATTTAGGTTTAATTGATTATCAAACAGCTTGGGATTTACAACACAAGCTGTTTGAAAAACGTAGAACCAATAAAATTGATGATATATTATTATTGCTCGAACATCCTCATACTTATACATTAGGTAAGTCAGCTAATAAATCTAATCTTTTGTTTGATGATGCTGAATTAAGAAAGAGAAATATCTCTCTTTACAACATTGATAGAGGTGGAGATATAACTTATCATGGACCTGGACAAATAGTTGGATATGCAATTATAGATTTGAAAAATTGGGTGCAAGATACACATAAATATTTGCGAGCTCTTGAAGAAGTAATTATTAATACTCTTGAAGATTTTGGAATTCAGTCAGAGCGCAATGAGAACCATACTGGTGTTTGGGTTAATGGTAGGAAAATTTGTGCTATAGGAATTAAAGTTAGCAGATGGATTTCGATGCATGGCTTTGCTTTGAACGTTAATACTGATATGGAATTGTTTAATGGAATTGTTCCTTGTGGTATAGATGATAAAGGTGTTACTTCGCTAAATGATGAATTAAGCAAAAGTATTAATTCTGAACTTGTTAAAAGTAGTTTGGTTAAAAAGTTTAGTGAAGTATTCAATTATGATAAATTGGAGATTATTAAGAAGGATAAAGTTTTTGAGTAGTATTTATTTAGAGATTTGTCATTTCGAATGAATGTGAGAAATCTATTATATTTCATAAAATTTCTCACCCACAAAAGGGTTCGAAATATTTTTAAAGAACAAAGAAATAATATGAGATCAGAACAAAATATTTTATATTAAAAGAGAGAAGCAGTGGCTACTATAAAAAGAGATAAAAATAAGAGTTTAGTAGAAGCTCTTAAGATTATGACAAAATCCAGATTCACTGATACCAAAATCATGAATCTTTTAAAGCAAGGGAAAACCTTTTTCCACATATCATCTGCTGGTCATGAAGCAATACAGATTGCATGCGCTTTAGAAATGAGAAAAGGAATTGATTGGGCTCTCCCTTATTATAGAGAATTATCTTTTATGATTGCAATTGAAGATAATCTTCAAAATATATTTATGCATATGCTTGGGAAAAAAGATGATCCAATGTCAGGTGCTAGACAGTTACCCTGTCATTGGGCTTCTAATGAATTGAATATTCCCACACAGTCAAGTCCTACTGGAACACAGTTCTTACAAGCCGTTGGAATTGCACTCTCAGCAAAGCTAAACGGAAAAAACTATGTTACTTATGTTGCGAGTGGAGAAGGTACGACAAGCCAAGGTGAATTTCATGAAGCTGTTAATTGGGCAAGTAGGGCAAAACTTCCTATTGTATTTGTTGTTCAAAACAATAAATTTGCAATATCAGTTCCAGTAAAGAACCAGAGTGGTGGCGAGGATTCTTCAATTGCACGCATGATGTCTGGCTTTGATTCTCTTTTAAGATTGGAAATTGATGGAACGGACTATGAAGAATCTGCAAATGCAGCAAAGAAGGCTTACAAATATGCAAGAGAGGGTAATGGTCCAGTATTAATTGAAGCTCATGTTGTGAGACTCGGGTCACATTCCTCCTCGGATGATCAAAGAAAATACCGTACAAAGGAATCAATTGAAGCAGATAAATTAAGAGACCCATTAAAATTATTGACCGATAAAATTATTTCTAACGGGATTTTATCTGAGTCTGAAATTGAAAATATTAATATTGTAATGAAAAGAGAAGTTGATGAAGCTGCTGACATTGTTTTATCAATGGAAGACCCAACTGGTAAGGGTGCAGATAAACATGTACTTGATGAAAGTGGTCATAGAGAAAGTTTAGAATATGAGAAAACTACTCCATCGGGAGCTCCAATTGTTTTAGTTGATGCTATCAATCATGCGCTTGATGAAGAGTTATCTAGAAATGAAAAAATAATTCTATTTGGTGAAGATGTTGTAGATTACAAAGGTGGTGTCTTTACCGCAACAAAAGGACTTTCAACTACATTTGGAAAAAAGCGAGTATTTAATTCACCACTTGCAGAGGCCTCTATTGCTGGGGTTGGAATTGGTTTGGCTCTAACAGGCATGAAACCTTTAGCAGAAATTCAGTTTGGTGATTATATCTGGCCAGCATTTATGCAGATTAGAGATGAGCTTGCTACAATTCGTTATCGTTCAAATAATAAATTTAATGCCCCAATGGTTTTTAGAGTTCCTGTTGGTGGATATATTCACGGTGGGCCTTACCATAGTCAAAATATTGAGGGATTCTTTGCTCACATCCCAGGACTTTTAATTGCTTATCCTTCCAATGCAGCTGATGCAAAAGGACTTTTGAAAACTGCTCTAAGATTAAATGACCCTGTCATATTCCTTGAGCATAAAGGACTTTATAGACAAAGTTACGCTAGTTCTCCTGAACCAGATTCAGATTATCTCCTGCAATTTGGGAAAGCAAATATAGTAACTGAAGGAGAGGATTTATCTGTAATCACATATGGCGCAATGGTTCACGAGACTAACTTTGCTGCTCGTAAACTAAAAGAAGAAGGATATTCTATTGAGATTGTTGATATTAGAACTATAAATCCTTTGGATGAAGAAGCAATATTTGCTTCAGTTAAGAAAACTGGAAAAGCAATTGTAATACATGAAGATACTATCACTGCTGGATTTGGTGCTGAGATAGCTGCACGAATAACAGATAGTTGTTTTGAGCATTTAGATGGACCCGTAAAACGAATTGCAGGAAAGGATGCATTTATTCCTTATCATCCAAATTTGGAAAATGATATTCTTCCAAACAGAGATAAGATTTACGATGCATTAAAAGAATTATTAAATTATTAGTAGATGGAAATAAAATGAAAATTGATGTTGCAATGCCTAAAATGGGCGAGAGTTTAACAGAGGGAACTATAATTGCATGGCTAAAAGCTGTTGGCGATGAAGTTAAGAAAGATGAAATTATATACGAGATTACTACTGATAAAGTTGATACTGAAATTCCAAGTCCGGTAGATGGTATATTAGTTGAAATTAAAGTTAAAGAAAATGAAACAGTTGATGTAGATACTATTGTCGCTGTAATAGAAACCGATAGTTCGGAAGCTGTGATTGTTGAGGAGAAGCAAGACTCAAGTAGCAAGAATCAAGATACATCTAATACTAAAGTAGTTAAAGAAACTACCCTAGTATCTAAGGCGCAAAATGAGAAATCAAACTCAAGCAAATTCTTTTCTCCACTAGTTATGAATATTGCAAATAAAGAAAATGTTACTATTGAAGAGTTAGAAAATATTACTGGTACTGGAGCGAATGAGAGAGTATCTAAGAAAGATATTCTTAATTATATTTCTAATAGAGGTAAACCTATTGCAACTTCCAATCCATCACCAAGTACAGTTGTTGTCAGTTCTGATGATGAAATAATACCTATGGATACTACTCGTAAGCGAATTATGGAACACATGATTAAAAGTCGTGATACTTCAGTTCATGTATCATCAGTTACAGAAGTTGACATGAGTAAAATCTACAACTTTATGAAATTGAATAAAAAGAGATTTTTTGAAGAAGAGAAAATAAAATTTACATACATGACATTTATATCACATGCAGTTGTTAATGCTATTAAAGAATATCCATTAATCAATTCTCAAATTGATGGAGAAAATATTATTGTGAAAAAATATGTAAATCTTGGAATTGCAGTAGCAGTAGAGCCAAATGGTTTGATAGTTCCAAATATTAAACATGCAGAAAATCTGAGTGCGAGAGGATTGGCAAAAGAGATATCATCGCTAGGTAATAAGGCACGTACTAAAGGATTAAAACCTGATGATGTTCAAAATGGGACTTTCTCAATTACTAATTATGGTGTGTTTGGATTGCAATTTGGAACTCCAATTATAAATCAACCAGAAGTTGCGATACTTGGAGTTGGCTCAGTCGATAAAAAGCCCGTTGTTGTTGAAGTTGATGGATATGATACAATTGCCATTAAACCAATTATGTATTTAACAATAAGTCACGATCACAGATTAATTGATGGAATGCTTGGTGGTAAATTCTTGACCTCTGTAAAAGAACGATTAGAGAAATTTGATTTGTCAAACATATAGAATAGTAGTAGTAAAATGGTTATCATATAATTATTATTGTTTGGTCAAATTAAAAGGAAAAATGAAGTGAAAGAAATAGCAGTAGTTGATATAGAGACATCTGGTTTTCAAAATCAAGGTGGATTAATTGTTGAAATAGGAATTGTTAGCTTAGATTTAGATACTGGAAATATTACTAATGAGTTTGATTCAATTGTTAAAGAAAACGATTTTAGCATAAAACACTCACGGAATCCTTATGGATGGGTTTTCCAAAATTCCGATTTGCAATATGAGGATGTTATTGCTGCACAAAGTTTAATTGAAATGTTGCCAGAAATTCAAGCAATATTAAACAAATATCCGTTAGGAGCTACCGCATTTAATAAGCAATTCGATTTTGGTTTTCTAAAATCCAGAGGATTGGAAATTAAAGAATTGCCTTGCATTATGTTAACTGCAACTGATGTAGTTGGTTTACCACCGAACCCAGGATTCTCTACACCAAAGTGGCCAAAAGTTGAGGAAGCATGGGAATACTTTTTTCCAAACACAGAATATATTGAAGCACATCGTGCATTAGATGACGCAAGGCACGAAGCATTAATTGCGTATGAGCTTTATAAACAAGGGAAATATGCAATTTAATAGTCCAATAACTCAATAGTTAATTCAAAAGTATTCAAGGAGTTTTTATGTTGAAGTATTTTATGTTTATTTTCTCTTTTTTGATTGTCTCTTATTTGCCTGCACAAAGTTTACCAAGGTTTATCAATGTAGTTGGGACAGCCCAATTAAATATTGAGGCTGATCAAATTATGTTGTCAATTAATATCAAGACAATTGAAGAAACATTAGAGGAAAGTAAAATTACGAATGAAAAAACTATTATTAAATTAATAAATATTCTAAAAACATTTACCAAAGAAGAAAAATATATTGAATTGACCCCAATGACATTTGGAATCAATTATATTTTTGAAGATGGAAAAAATATTAAAGATGGATATTACTCTTCTGTGCAAATCTCATTTACATTAAACGAACTAGATAAATATTATAATTTAATTAATGATCTAATTCAAACAGAGAATATTTCAATTACCAATTCACAATACAATAACTCATTATACGAGAAGTATAATCAACAGACATACGAAAATGCAATATTATTGGCTAAAGAAAAGGCACAGTATTTAGCAAATAAAGCAAATGTGAAATTAGGCAGAGTAATAGAAATTGGCGACAATTCAAACGCTAGTACTTTCCTTAGACAATCCTACCCTAATCCATTTAATGCAAGTACATCGATTTCATCAAGTTCGAAACAAATATTTGGTAGCATTAAAATTAATAGAAGTGTTAGGGTTAAATATGAATTGATTGACTAAAATATAGCAATCAAAATATTTACCAAACTTAAAAATGAAATTTGAAAAAAATGCAAAAAATAAATAAACATCAAAAAGATTATAAAGAAGAGATTGAAAAGGATAAAAAAGAATTAGGCCGTCGCCCCGATTGGCTGAAAATTAGATTACCCAGTGGAGAAAATTACAAAGAAGTTTTAAATCTGATGAGGAAATCATCCCTTAATACTGTCTGCGAAGAAGCAAACTGTCCAAATTTATCTGAGTGTTGGAGTAGTAAAACTGCAACTTTTATGATACTTGGCGATACATGCACACGCAGCTGCGGCTTCTGCAATGTTAAACTAGGTCTTCCTAATGAATTGGATTTAGATGAGCCACGCCGTGTTGCTGAGTCAGCAGTTGATCTTGGATTAAAACATGTTGTTATAACATCAGTAGATCGTGACGATTTAAAGGATGGTGGTGTTAAAATGTTTTCAGAATCAATAAGATTGATAAATGAAAAACTTCCTAAAACTACAATAGAAATATTAATTCCAGATTTTAAAGGTGAGGAAAGATTATTTGAAGTAATATTAAAACATCCACCAACCGTGCTTAATCATAATCTTGAAACTGTTCAAAGACTTTATCATGCAGTTCGTCCTCAAGCAGATTACCAGCGTAGCCTTAATTTAATTAAGTGGTTTAAAAATAAAGGTTTACGAACAAAGAGCGGAATTATGGTTGGCATTGGAGAGACAAAGGAAGAAGTGATTGGCATTATGCACGACCTCAGAAAACATGGATGTGATGTAATGACAATTGGACAATATTTGCAACCAACAAAAGATCATCTTCCTGTTGATAGATTTGTAACTCCAGATGAATTTGCATACTATAAAGAGGAGGGAATGAAATTAGGTTTCCTTGCTATTGAATCATCTCCATTAGTTCGTAGTTCATATCATGCAGAAAAACACGCTAACCTATAATTGCAAATTTTACAAAATGTATAGTATTACATAAAACTGTATTGTTATACATTTGTAGTTGTACATCCAATCTTATTAGATGATTTCTTACAAGGATTACTATTTCTTTAAATACCATGTCCAATTTGTATATTTATTCATAAAAAGAATTTCAAACATTTTTTGTAAATAGAAAACTTTTCCTTAATTTAGGTATAAATATTAGTGCATCTTAAGAAACAAATATTTTATTATTTCTCTTCAAAGGAAAAGTAATTGAGAATCGAAAACATCATATTTTATCTTCAAATTCTGACAAATATTTGTGTTAAGAGTTTTGCATATACGAGAGGTTACTAATTTAATAGTAACCTTTTTTTAGTTTAAACTGATTTTATAGGAGACCAATATGGCTAAAGCAAAAGGCAATATTATAATTGACATCGAAAAATGCAAAGGTTGTGAAATTTGTATGGACGTTTGTCCAGAAGATGTAATTGCAATGTCAAAAGAGGTTAACCAAAAAGGTTATCTCTATGCTGTAAAGATTGAGGATAGCTGTACAGGGTGCACAAACTGTGCTCTTGTTTGCCCAGACGCAGTTATCACAGTATTTAGAGAAGTTAAGCAGAAGAAAGAACAAATTGCACAAATAACTAATGTAACTGGTAACATAACTGTAACGGTGGACAAATGATAAAATTAATGAAAGGAAATGAGGCATTAGCCGAAGCAGCAATTAGAGCTGGAGTAGATGCCTATTTTGGATATCCGATTACACCACAATCGGAAGTTCTCGAATACCTAGCTCGTGAAGCTGAACAAAGAACTGGAATGGTTGTTCTTCAAGCTGAAAGTGAAGTTGCAGCTATTAACATGGTTTATGGTGCTGCTGGAACTGGTAAAAAAGTTTGGACATCTTCATCTAGTCCTGGAATGAGTTTAATGCAAGAAGGAATTTCATACATCGCTGCTGGCGAGTTACCATGCTTATTGGTAAACGTGCAACGTGGTGGTCCTGGACTTGGAACTATTCAACCAGGTCAAAGTGATTACTTCCAATCTGTTAAAGGTGGTGGACATGGAGATTATAAATTAATTGTTCTAGCTCCGGCAACTGTTCAAGAAATGGCAGATTTTGTAAAACTCTCATTTGATCTCGCATTTAAATATCGTAATCCGGTTATGATACTTACTGATGGTGCATTGGGTCAGATGATGGAAAAGGTTGAGTTCTCTCCTCAAGAAGAAAGAACAACTGAAATATTAGATTGGGCAATTGTTGGTAAGCCAGAAGGTAGAGAGCATAATGTAATTACTACTCTTCATATTAAGCCAGACCAAATGGAATTGATAAATATTCATCTTCAAAAAAAATATAGAGAAATTGAAGAGAACGAAATTCGTTACGAAGAAATTATGTGCGAAGACGCCGATTATATAATAACTGCGTTTGGTCTTGTTGCTCGCATCTGTACTAAAGCTGCTGAACTTGCTCGCGAAAAAGGATTAAAGGTTGGTGTTATTCGTCCAATATCTCTTTTCCCATTTCCATATGCACAAATTAAATCTCACACTGACAAAATTAAAGGTATTCTGGATGTTGAAATGAATGCTGGTCAAATGCTTGAAGATGTTAAACTTAGTGTTGAAGGAAAAGTGCCTGTAGAGTTTTATGGTAGGATGGGGGGAATTGTTCCTACTCCAGATGAAATTCTTGAATCCCTAGAAAGCTATATTGCCGGAGGAAAATTATGAGTGTTGAAATGATAGAAACAAAAGTATTTGAAAAAACAAAAACTTTGTTGGATACTGAAATGCACTACTGTCCAGGTTGTGGACATGGAACTGCACACAGACTTATAGCAGAAGTTATTGATGAAATGGGAATTGCTGAAGAAACTATTGGTGTTGCACCAGTTGGTTGTTCGGTATTTGCATATAATTATCTAGGAGTCGATTTTTCACAAGCTGCGCATGGTAGAGCTTCTGCTGTAGCAACTGGAATTAAAAGAGTTCTTCCAGAAAAATATGTATTCTCATATCAAGGTGATGGTGATCTTGCTGCTATTGGAACCGGTGAAACAATTCACACTTGCAATAGGGGAGAGAACCTTCTAATTATTTTTGTTAACAATGGTATTTACGGAATGACTGGTGGGCAAATGGCTCCAACAACACTTCCGAATATGAAATCTACTACATCTCCTTTTGGACGCGATACAAAGTCAATGGGACATCCATTAAAAATTACTGAGTTGATTGCTGATCTTCCAGGAACATATTATGTTACTCGTCAATCAGTTCACAAACCACTTAATGTGCGTAGAGCAAAAAAGGCAATTCAAAAAGGATTTGAATATCAAAAGTTAGACAAAGGGACATGCTTTGTAGAGATAGTTTCTAACTGTCCTTCTAATTGGAAAATGACACCAGTTGAATCTAATAAATGGATGGATGAGCACATGCTTGCATACTATCCACTTGGCGATATTAAAGTACCAAAACCAGAGGAGGCTTAAGATGACTGAAGAAGTAGTAATTGCTGGATTTGGCGGACAAGGCGTTCTCTCTATGGGAATGATACTTTGCTATTCAGGAATAATGGAAGATAAAGAAGTTAGCTGGATGCCATCATATGGTCCAGAGATGCGTGGTGGTACTGCAAATTGTATTGCTATTGTTAGTGATAATAAAGTTAGTTCTCCAATAATTGCAAAATTTGATACTGTAATTGCATTAAACCAACCATCAGTTGATAAATTTGAAAGCATGGTTAAACCTGGTGGATTATTAATCTACGAAAGTACAAATGTAATTACACCTCCAACACGTAGCGACATAGATCTTGTTGGAATTCCAGCAAGTGCTGAAGCTGCAAAAATGAAAAATACAAAAATAATGAATATGATTGTACTTGGTGCTTTCTTAAGAAAGAAACCAATAATCAAATTCGAAAATATAATTGAAGGACTTAAACAAGTTCTTCCAGAAAGATACCATCATTTAATTCCATTAAATACCGATGCACTTAACAGAGGTATGGCATTAGCTGATGAAGCTTCGGTAACTTTATAAAAATCCCTCTAAAATTAATAATCCTGATCTAGATTATCGAGATCAGGATTATTTTTACAAATAGCTATATCTGTCCATAATAACTATTTATAATTTGGCTCATTGTAAGCGTTAAACCACAAACTACAGAACATATTTCCAATTTCTTCGTCTAACGTTTTTTATTTTAATAGCTAAGGAGAAGTATGCAAAATATTGGAAAACTGTTCATAATAGCAATTTTACTAACAGGAATTATGAATACTGCAATTGTTGGGAAAAACAAGGTTTTTACAGGGTATAATAAAAAAATTCAATTCGATAACTTAACACCAGAATATATTGAAACAACAGCTCAAAAAACCATGGATGATTTGGATAAAAAATTATCAAACATTTACTCTGTTCCTGTTGAGATGCGGAACTATGATAATACTGTATTAGCTTATGATAAAGCAGTTGATGGACTAAATACAGTTTGGGGAACATTTTATTTGATGGCAAATTCTCATCCAGATGATGCTACAAGAAATGCAGCTGATAAAGCAATTGTTACTTTTGCAAAATATGGTAATAAAATTAGTTTAGATGAAGAATTGTATAAATCATTCAAAGAGTATTCCGAAACAGATGAAGCAAAACTTTTAATTGGATATCAAGAAAAATTTCTTCGTGAAACTGTAAGAGATTTTGAGAGAAATGGATTTGCTCTATCAAAAGAGAAGCGTGATGGTTTAAAAGAGATTCAAGATAGATTAGCAATTATATCTAATGAATTCAGTAAAAACATCTCTGAATATAAAGATTTTCTTATTGTAACAGAAGAGGAAATTAAAGGTCTTGATGATGATTACAAAAATGCACGTAGAGAAAATGACGGAACTTATAAAATTGACTTATCTTATCCTTCTTACAGACCATTCATGAGATTATCTGAATCAAATGATGCGAGAAAAAGATTACAACATAAATATTTAAACCGTGCAGCTGATAAAAATTTAGTAATACTCGAAAAGTTAGCACTAAATAGGAAAGAATTAGCAGAGCATTTAAATTACAATTCCTATGCTGAATATATTCAAGAAACAAGAATGGCTCGAAACCCTGAAACAGTTTGGGAGTTTGAACAAAATTTAATAAATAAAGTTAGAGAAAAAGGTAAACTTGATTACGAAGAAGTATTAGCTATTAAAAAAGCTCATACTGGAGATGATACTGCTGAGGAAGTTTATAATTGGGAATATAGTTATTATAGCAATATTCTAAAAAAAGAAAATTATCAAGTTGATAATGAAGAAGTGAAAAAATACTTTGAACTAGGGAATGTACTTGATGGTCTTTTCAAAATTACTGGAGCATTGTTTGGAGTTGAATATAAAAAAGTTGAAAATCCATCCGTATGGCAGAATGATGTAACAATGTATGAAGTTATTGATAATGATAAAATAATTGGTAGATTTTATTTGGATCTTTATCCACGAGATAACAAGTTTGGTCATGCAGCATGTTTTGGTATTCAAAGTGGGATGAAAACAGATGAGGGTTATCAAATACCTACTGTTGCTCTTGAATGTAATTTTCCACAACCAATTGAGGATGTACCAGCACTAATGTCACACTCACAAGTTAATACGTTTTTTCATGAATTTGGGCATGTACTTCATAATATGTTAACTCAAACTAATCTGTCATCTTTTTCAGGAACTTCCGTTTCACGAGATTTTGTAGAAGCACCATCGCAAATATTTGAAAATTGGACATGGGATTACGAATCACTTAAAATGTTTGCTAAACATTATGAAACTGGTGAAGTATTACCAAAAGAATTATTCAATAAAATGGTAGCTGCTAAAAATGTTGGATCAGGTATTGCAACTTTAAATCAGATATTCTACGGATTGATTGATATGACAATTCATGATAAATATAATCCTAACGAAGCACGTACAACTACAGATATTGTGAAAGAATTGCAAAGTTCAATAACTTTTACTCCATTTACTGAAGGGACAAATATGCAAGCCTCATTTGGTCATTTAAATGGATACGCTGCAAGTTACTACGGATATTTGTGGGCAAAAGTTTATGCTCAAGATATGTTCTCAGTTTTTGAAGAGGAGGGAATATTGAATCCAGAAGTTGGTAAAAGATATCGTGAATTTATTTTAGCACAAGGTGCTAACGAAGAACCTATGGAATTGGTAAAGAAATTTTTAGGTCGTGATCCGAACGCTAAAGCATTTTATAGATCTCTTGGATTAGAGAAATAGTAATTAAAAGCACACACCCCTAAATCCCCTCTCAAGAGGGGACTTATTTTTGTTTTTTTTTGAGCAACTGTAAGAATTATTGGAAAAACTATAACTCAAAAACATTTACACAAACAAAGGGAATAAATTATCCCCTCTAGAGAGGGTAAAGATGCGTGCTTTTCGCATCAAGGGGTGTGTGCAGCGTCCTGAAAAAGGTTGCCTCAAAACAAACAGAAAAGTCAACTAATAA
>CBDUTO010000036.1:0-35096 GCA_965370315.1 uncultured Melioribacteraceae bacterium | reverse complement strand
TTGATGGGATATATTTTAAGCTCCATTTATTTTGAAGATTTTAGATTATTAGAATAGATTATATAGTTGGTGTGTTAGAGAGCAAAGCTGCTTAATAGCATTCTACATAGATATTTTAAATAGATGAGAGTTTGTTAGCTTACAAAAGGTTGGAGTCTAACAAACCAAAACGCAACGTTTTGTTGTTGTTTAAATAGAAGTTATGCGATTAGCTCAATAAAATAATTTATACTAAAAGGAATAATGAAAACTAAATCATTTCCACAAAATATAAAAGGATTTAGTTTGATTGTGATAACATTGCTAATGTTAACCTCTTTATTAGTCGCAGAGAACGACAATAGGCAATATATCATATCGTCAGGCAGTTATGGAGGGAACTACTATAAAACAGGCAATTTCATTTCAAAAGTATTAAATGAATTTCATGCAAATTATAAGTTTAGTGTAATTGAAAGCAATGGCTCTTATGAAAACATAAAGAATTTAAGAAGTGGATTTGCTGATTTTACTATTATTCAGCGTAATATTCTCTTGCAAAATCTTTATAATGAATCAGAAGGAATTAAGAATATTGAAGTTCTTTTACCGCTTTTTCAAGAAACACTGCTAATATATATAAGAGATAGTTCTGCAATTACTTTTGATGAATTTAGAAGGAGGATTGAGAAATCAGAAATAAAGAGTATTGGTATAACAAACATGAAAGGTTTTTCATATGAGATATTTATAACTATTTCGAAATTACTACATATACGCTTACCTGAAAATATTTTCCACGAAGATGATTACAATAGTTTGATTAATCAATTAAATAATAACAGCATTGACGCACTTATCTCGTTTTCATTACCTATAATTGAAATAGAGGCGATGAAGAAAACTAGTCAAGTATATTTTAATAAGCAAGAAATAGAGTTGCTAGAAAACCGTATAACAAATATTTCTAAAGTTGAATTAGGTGATGGGAATGATGCTTATACACTAGGTAGTTGGACATTTTTAATAGGCTTAAATGAAAGTATATTTGAAATAGAATCTAATACAAAATCGATTGTAACACATCTAACTCATTCAATTGAGACAGGTAGCGGCTTCATCCCAGATTTAATTAAAAAAAACCTCAAACTCTATAAGAGGTCAGAAAATCAATATAAACTTTCAATGAATAGTATTCCTGTAAATAGAGATCTGACAGAATATTTTCATTATAGAAATAATACTTTGCTTGATTATTTGGAAATTGTGATTATTGTATGCTTAGCACTTTTAGCAATATATCTATTAAAGATTTCCATAGATAGATTTGATACTCGTTTTATTCGGTATCGCTTCAGACATATTATAATTGGAGTTCTTTTAGTCTCATTTTTTTATTTGTTGAGTATTGAATTTCTTGTTCAAGCAGAATTGAAATTTTATGAAGAGTTGGATATTAAGAGTCAACTCTTAAATATGACTAAAAACGATTTGCATTTTTGGATATTAATTAGAAATCTTACAGGGAATGATAGTGGTATATTTCCCTTATCATCTTTGGGAAAATTGATGATATCTTTTTCATCATATATTCTTTGGTTTGGAGCACTATTTATTGGCATATCCGAATATAGTGTTTACAGCGTAACAAAAAAAAGGAAAAAAGGGATGCTTAAATTGAATTTTAAAGAACACATAGTTATTGTTGGCTGGAATGGGACAACAAATAAACTGGTTGTAGAAACAATCAATGCGATAAATAATTATAGACAAAGTAGTGAGAAGATAGTCTGTATTACAACAAAAACTGAAGAAATTCTATCAAAGCACAAAGATATTGCCATGTTACATGCTAATAAAAAAATTGATTTTATACATGGTGAAGCTAGAGATGAACATGTACTTGAACTTGCTAATGTTCACATTGCTAAAACTGTCGTACTACTTGCTGAGGATAATACTATAAGTGCTGATGAGAAAACATTATTAAGAGCATTAGAAATTTCAAGATACTGTAGAAAAATAGCAGTTGCCCAAAATCCCGAGTATGGACTTAATGAAGATTTTGAATCCTATAATGTTGAAAAATATATCGATTCGATTTATATAATAGCAGAAATCAATGACGATAAATATAAAAAAGACTTATTAAATTCGGATGTAAATGAGATTATTAGTACATCAAACTATGGGAATAATATTCTCACACAAAGTATGTTGAACCATGGTGTGTCAAAAGTTTTGGATGAAATACTAGAATTCAATGAATTTAATGAATTTTACCAAATAGATTTGCTGAAGAAAAAGAACCATCATTTAAGGAACAAAACTTTTGATGAACTTCTGATTGCTTTTAGAAAACAAAAGATTTTATTAATCGCTGTAAAAGTAGTCTATCGTGATCAAAATGGAAAAGAAATAATAGATTATTTTGAAATAGAAAAATTATTAGAACGAGATGGCTTAAGAAAACAAGTTATTGTTAATCCTTATACTGAAATAGCAACAAAAAGAAAAGTTGATGCTGATGATCAATTAATTGTATTTGCAAAAAATAGTAAAGTACTAAAAGATGGAATCAAAAAAACAACATTTGCTTGAAGCATATAGATTTTTCATTTATTGTGGAAATATAGAAGAATGCTTACTGCTATTTTTAAAAATATGACGAATAATATAAATATCGCATAACGTAACCAATTGCTCTAATTGACCGCCTTTACGCACGGTTGATTTTATTTTTGAGTTGCGAATGTAAAAAGTTGTTGTAACATAAAAGTAGTTCAAGTAAGTTAAGTTTTTAATAAATTTAAGGTTGTAGTGTAGGCATTTTTAAAGGTGTAAAAACTGTGGTCGCCTTACACGTATTGCCGTAATGTGCAATAAAAAAGTATATGAATAAAATATTATTTCTATTTGGTTCTGGTTTATCGATAAAAGCAGAAATGCCTTCTACTAGGGATATTACCCAAAATGTCTTAAATGGAAGTAATATTATGAGACATACTGACGGTAATTATTATTTTGGGAAACCTCTCTATAACAATATCGGAATGGAAGACGAGTACGTTCCCCGGATTAAAGAATTTATTAAAATAGTAAAAGATGAAATAGATTCATATGATCAGAGTATTATTCAAAAAGAAACGAACTATGAAAATTTATTTTACAATATTTCACAAATTTATGATAGCCAAACTTTTAATAATCCTATTGCAAAACCATTCATTGACAAAATCAGTAATCAAGTTTATCCATTATTACAAAAAAGAGAAACAGATATTCATGGTAAATGGGAATTACATCAACTTGCAGATGAATCATTAAATTATATACATGATATTACCTTGCATCACTTAAACAAGAAACCCATACAATATTCTTATTTACACTTTCTTCAGAAAGCATATGAAGATTCAAAAATTGATCATATTTCAATTTTTACATTAAATCATGATTTGGTTTTAGAAGAATATTTTAATAGTATTTGTATACCTTTTATTGATGGATTTGATAAACCAATAAATAATATTAGATATTGGGACATCAATCTTTTTAAGAATAATCACAAATTAACTTTAGTAAAATTACATGGCTCTATAAATTGGTTTAAATTTAGACGTAAAGAATATAATCCTTTTATTATTGGAATATCCATGTCTTCAATAAATTCTACATGGCGTACACAAGCTCCAAATGGAGAATATCAAAATTTAGCTCGTGGTCGACCTATGTTTTTAGTAGGTACTTTTAATAAGATTTTAGAATATACATACGATATTTATTTTTCTTTACACTATTTATTTTATGAAACTCTAAATAGCTTAAATACAATAATTCTTTCCGGTTACAGCTTTGGCGATAGGGGAATTAATACTAGAATAATTGAGTGGTTAACCTCAAAAAAGGAAAGAAAAATGGTTATCATTCATCCTGATATTGAAGAATTAAAAGTTAATTCTCGTGAAGGAATTTTTTTCAATTGGGATAATTGGGTCAAAGAAAATAAATTCGTTTTTATTCAAAAGAAAATTGAAGATATAACTTGGGACGAGATATCTGATAAATTATAAAATGCACATAACCAAAGCATCAAGGCGAATGCAGTTACGCTTGGTTTTTCGTAATTTGAGTGCGTGTAAAAAGTTGTTGTAATATTAAATGTAGTTTTAATAAGTAAGGTTTTTTATTAATTTAAGGTTTTAGCATATGTGTTTTGTGAGTTCGTAGAACTGCATCGCCTTATGCTTAACACCGTTATCAACACAAACCATTTGAAAAAGCAAAATAAATTCATTAAGTTGAACACATCAGAATAAAAAGGTGGCAAATAGTTATTACTGGGCAATGGACATTTCTGATATACAATTAAAAAAAGTTACACCGTAGAGAATTTTAATATTCTAATCAATCCTAGGGAACTCTACTAAATATTTTAAAACTACTCTATATACTCAATTACTCTTTTACGGATAAATAAGGATGTTTTATGATCTTATTGCTCCATAACGACATATTTTTAAAATATTACAATTGGTTATTAACAACTAACAACGCTTTATTAGCATCCGCCAGAGCGTTGTCACCAAGTAACAATGTGCTGGTTTTAATTAGCAAGCTCTCAGAAAGTTCCGCCAGCACATTATTAATACTTACCAGAGTCTTATTACCATTTTACAAGCCCTTGTTACGTAGTTACAAGGGTTCAGTACTAATTACTGGGAGCTTGGTAAAGAGAACCAGATGTTCAGTACTACTTGCCAGATACCTGGTTCTAATTACCAAGTATCTGGTTATTGGTGCTGGCATGTAGTTACCCCGTGCTAAAACGTTAGTACGGGGTAACAAACTATTGGTTTATTGTAATAAGCTTATCTATTTACTCAACAAGATTTTCTTGTTAAGCAACAAATATTTACTAATAAAATTAAGGATGTTATTATGAAAAAAAGTTATTATCCACATAGCGAAGCAAGCATTTCTCAATGGAATGGAAACTTTGTTTCTCAACTGACAGAAGTAGGAGCAACACTTGGCTTTACTCCTGAAGAAATTACTGAAATTAGTAATCTCTCAAACGGAATTATTACTGCAATTACTGATATTGAAATAGAAAAAGCAAAGTTAAAAGAACAAACCGAAGAAAAAAACACAACATTAGATTCTGGCAAAGATGGTGTTAGTGCATTTGTAAAACGCATAAAAGCATCGCCAACTTATACCGAAGCTCTAGGAAAACTACTTGGTGTAGTTTCTGAAGATTCTTCTTTTGATCCAACAACAGCAATGCCCGAAGTAAAGCTAACCAAAACCGGTGTTGGTTACGACTTTTCTTTTTCGTTACGTGGTTATTTTGATGCAGTTGCAGTCTTTAAGAAAATGCCAACCGAGGAGAATTATACTCAAGTTGGGATTGATATGAAAAGCCCATACTCCATTACACCACCGTCAGTTAGTGGATGCGAGTATTATTTTCAGTATCTAAAAGATGATAATCTAATGGGCTTAAAGAGTGATATTGTGGTTGTTGAGTTGTAGGGAATTAGTGAGTCGAGGAATGGTCCTCGACAGCAATGCAATAAAAAGATGCTGAATCAAGCCAGCCAGCCTTAGGCTGGTTCAGCATAAAGGCTTCCTTATCATTCAGTAATTCCGTGATGGTTCTACACGGAATCTTTTAATGTTGGAGATTCCGGCTAGGGTTATGTAGGAATGACAAGAAAATTAACACTTTATCAATCAATAAGTCGTCATGTGAATTCTTTTCATTCAGTCATTCCGAACATGATTCGGAATCTGCCAAAATCCAAAAGATACTGATTTGTTGAAACTGAACCTCCAAGATCCGACTATTGCATTTTAGAGCTTTGGAGATAGCTCCATGACATGACTTTTTGTTTTTTGGAGAGATGTCATAACAACATTACATGAACCAACTCTTGGGAATGCAATGTACTAACTAAGAGTTCTGAAAACCAATATGTCACAAAACTCAGAACAAGCTATTTAATTCAAAATCTTTTGGCATTTTTATGTTTTTTAATTATGTTGCTCTTAAGTAAAATAGAGTGGTTGTTTATGAGGAATGGTTTTATGGGTTTTTAGTTGGAAATATTGCATGTAAAAATAGATTGTTGGAATGTTAGAACGAAGGTAATACAGAATAACAAACCAAAGTAATTTTGCAAATAACTAATAAAACAAATTAAAGCAATAAATCTAAAGAGAATTAGACGATTGATAGGAATAGAAATCTGTAGTGTAAAATAAATCGTTGTGTCTTTTTCAAAGTGAATAAATAGGAATTTTATGAGTTCAAGTAAAATCAAAATAACAATCATTTTCTTATATATTTTTATTTCTCTAAACTCTACTATACACGCCCAGTTAAAGGATAACAATAACCAAAGCGATTATTTAGTAATAACCCCAGCGGAGTTTGTTGAGCCGCTTAAACCATTTACCAATTGGCGTCAGTCAAAAAAGTTAGATGTTAAAGTTGTTGAATTACAACAAATTTATTCAGAATTCCCGGACTCTACAAAACAAAGCTCTATTAGAAATTTCATTAGTTATTCTTTACCTATTGGAATAAGCCACCTAAATTTATTTTATTAGTTGGGGATACAAAACTCCTACCATCAAATAGAGTTCATTCCAGCCTCTCAAATCCACCACTCAATGAAGATTCTGTTTCAATTGATGATTTGTATTCTGTAAACCTTTATGAAGACGATGTAAAACCTGATGTATGTCTTGGAAGATTTCCAGTTGCTAATGAAAAAGAATTAATAGCTATAACTTCAAAAACAATTTACTTTGAAGATTCATTGCAATTTGATGATTACGAAACAAAGTTTACTTTTTTAGCAGATAGAATGGATTCTGTTGCGTTTGAAGAAAAAGCAAGCAATTTTATAGATTATATATTACCAACTAATTATTCTAGCAATACTATTTTCTCAAGTCAAGATTCATCAATAGAAATATGTAGAAATAGACTAATAGATAGCTTTAACGATGGTACATTATTTTTGAGTTATTATGGACATGGAGCGCCATACAAATGGTCAACATATAATTTATTTACTTTGGAAGATATTGATTCATTGCACGAAAATAAATTTCCATTTATTTATACTGCAACAGCATGCTCTCAATCATTTGATTTACCTAATGATAGCAGTATTGTAAGAAAACTAATAGTTTCACCTAATAAAGGGTCTGTTGCTTCTGTTGCCTCTACCGGTCTATCATATTTAAGTTTTTCGGCTGCCTTTTTAGATGATTTCTATAATAATATTTTTAGTAATTCAAATCTTACAATTGGGGAAGCCGTTTACCAAACCAAATTAGAAAAGCATAGTGATCATGAAGATGCTATGCAACGAAGATACACTCTACTTGGGGATCCTGCTCTAAAAATACCAGTTGGAATAATCAGTCAAGTTATTGCTAACACAAATACTATTAAGACTTATATGCTTAAGCAAAACTATCCTAATCCATTTAATCCGAGCACAAGTATTGCATTTACAATTCCAGAGACTGGGATGGTAAGATTAAATATCTACAACGTACTTGGCGAATTAGTATCAGAATTGGTTAATGAAAACCTCGAAGCTGGCTTTCACCAATATCAATTTAATGGAAGCAACTTAACTAGTGGAGTTTATTTCTATTCCATTTCAGTTAATGGATTCACACAAGTTAAAAAAATGAATCTTGTAAAATAGTATCAAGTTATATTTTAGCGTGTTTTTAAAACTAGTTTTAAATAAGACATAATGCTTGTATTTAATTAAATAATCAAACAATATTTTCGTTTATTTGTTTTATTTTCTTGACATTACTTTATACTAATTAGTATTTTTTGGAGTCATTTTTATAAAGGTATTATGCTTACAGAATTTGGTAAAGTTTTCATTTTTATTTTAGTTGGAATTGGATTTGTTGGTATAGCCATAGTAATGGCTTACCTAGTAAGACCCAAAAGACCTACTTTAGAAAAGCAAACTACATACGAGTGTGGTGAAGACCCAATTGGTTCTCCTTGGCAAAAGTTTAACATTCGTTTTTATGTTGTTGCTCTAATATTTCTAATTTTTGATGTAGAAGTAGTAATGCTTTTCCCTTGGGCAATTAATTACAGGGATTATGGTTTTTACGGATTTGCAGTTGGAGCAATATTCTTAATTGTTCTATTTATTGGAATGATTTACGAATGGCGCAAAGGCGATTTAGAATGGGAACGTTCAGAACCAATTACACCAAATCTTAAGAATTTTACTAAGACAAAAGAAGTTAAGGATATGAAGTAATGGGTTTACTCGATAAAGAATTTAATGATAGTAATATAGTAATTGCTAAAATGGAAGATGTAATGAATTGGGCAAGGCTTTCATCTTTATGGCAATTGAGTTTCGGATTAGCTTGTTGTGCAATTGAAATGATGGCTGCATCTGCATCTAACTACGATTTTGATAGATTTGGTGTAATGCCCCGCCCTACTCCTCGTCAAGCTGATGTAATTATTATATCTGGAACTGTAACACTTAAAATGGCAACACGTATTAAAAGATTATACGAACAAATGCCAGATCCAAAATATATTATTTCTATGGGAAGTTGCGCAAATAGTGGTGGTCCTTATTGGGAACATGGCTATCACGTATTAAAAGGTATTGATAGAATCATTCCTGTTGACGTATATGTGCCAGGTTGCCCTCCACGTCCAGAAGCTTTATTTGAAGGCTTACTTAAGTTACAAGAAAAAATTAGAACCGAAACAATAAGAACTAAAACTAAAAAGATTGCTTAGTAGATGTTAGACACAAGACTATCAGATATGAGACAAAAACAAGACATAAGAAAAGAATTTAGGTTTTAATAAAATGAATGCTGAAGAAATATATAATTTATTGAAAGAGAAATTTGGTGATTCAATTTTGGAAATGGTTTCTGATGTTCCAACAGAGCCAATAATTTCTGTAGAACCATTAAAGATTAATGAAGTCTCTCAATTTTTAAGAGATGCTGATGAATTGCAATTTGATAGTTTAATGAATCTTTCTGGAGTTGATGATAATAACGCAGAAAAAGTTACAAACGAAGATGAATCTATTACAATGCAAGGTGGAACACTTTCAGTATTTTACCATCTAGATTCAATTGCTCTTAAACATAAAATTGCTATTAAAATCTCTACAAATAGAGATAATCCAGAAGTTGAATCAGTAACCAACATTTGGGCAGCTGCAAATTGGCACGAGCGCGAAGCATATGATATGTATGGCTTCAAGTTCTTAAATCACCCAGATATGGGAAGAATATTAATGCCTTACGATTGGGAAGGTTTCCCATTACGTAAAGATTACGAAAATCCAGAATTCTATGAAGGGATGAAGATTCCTTATTAGATTACAGATTGACAGACATCAGATTTCAGATAAAAGAAGAGATTAGATGCATAACTTTAGAGAGTTGAAAATTTGGCAGAAAGCTAGAGAGTTTGTTAGAGAGATTTATCAGACTACTGCAAATTTCCCTTCTGAAGAAAAATTTGGTTTGGTAACACAGATGCAACGTGCTGCGGTTTCAATTCCTTCAAATATTGCTGAAGGAGCAGGAAGAGGTAGTAATAAAGATTTTAGTAGATTTTTAAATATAGCAAATGGTTCTGCTTATGAATTGGAAACACAGATTTATTTAGCTTACGATTTAAATTATATTGATAGTAATAAATTAGAATATTTAACTGAAAAAATAATAGTAATAAAAAAGATGATATACGGATTCAAGAAAGGATTAAAGGAATAGAAATTAGATTAACAGACATCAGATTTCAGACTAAAATAGTTTTGACATCCAACAATCTGTCTACCTAAATCTACCAATTTTTAGTCTAAAATCTGACAATCTAATATCTGTTAATCTGAAATCTAACTATGAAAACTGAAGAAATGATATTAAATATGGGTCCTCAACATCCTTCTACTCATGGGGTGTTGCGTTTAGAACTTGTATTAGATGGTGAAGTTGTTCACGATGTAAAGCCACACATTGGTTATTTGCATCGTTGCATGGAAAAACATTGTGAAGCAATGACTTATCCACAAGTTGTTCCATATACTGACCGCATGGATTATCTTGCTGCAATGTATAGCAATTTTGGATACGTTGGTGCTGTTGAAAAAATGATGGATATCAAGGTTCCAGAACGTGTTGAATATATCCGTGTAATTATGGGAGAACTTCAACGTATTGCATCTCATACGGTTGCTCTTGGAACTTTTGGATTGGATCTCGGAGCATTTACTCCATTTCTTTACCTTTTCCGTGATCGCGAAAAAATTCTTGATCTATTTGAAAGTACTTGCGGTGCTAGACTTCTATATAATTATATGTGGGTTGGCGGACTTTCGCACGATATCCATCCAGACTTTATTAGAAAAACAAAAGAATTTGTTGAATATTTCAGACCAATAATGGTAGAGATAAACAACTTACTTACGTTTAATAAAATATTTATTGAAAGAACAGCAAATATTGGTGTTTGTCCACCTAAAGAAGCAATAAACCTTGGATTAACAGGTCCTAACTTACGTGGAAGTGGAGTGAAATTCGATTTACGAAAAGATGATCCATATTCAATATATGATAGATTTGATTTTGATATTCCTGTTGGCGAAGGACGAGTTGGAACAGTTGGCGATTGCTGGGATAGATATTTTGTTCGTGTTCAAGAAGTTGAGCAAAGTTTAAGAATTATTGAACAAGCAATTGACCAAATTCCAGATGGAAACGTTAAATCGGAAGTTCCAAGAAGAGTAAAACCACCAGTTGGCTCAATTTATCACAGAGTTGAAGCTCCAAAAGGTGAACTTGGTTACTTTATTGTAAGTGATGGCACAGTAAATCCAGCAAGGGTTAAAGTGCGTGCTCCCTCTTTCGTTTCGTTATCCGCAATTGGTCAAATGGCAAAAGGTTACCTTGTTGCCGATGTAGTAGCCATTCTTGGTAGTTTAGATATTGTATTAGGAGAGATAGATAGATAAATGCAAGATTATTTATTAGAAATATTCGGAAACGGAACAGCCACTGAAATTACAATATATGTTTTGAGTGCAGTTCCAGTTTTAGCCTTTATTGTGATGTTCGTGCTTTTTGCAGTTTGGTTAGAACGTAAAGTCTCTGCTCATATGCAGGATAGACTTGGACCAATGAGAGTTGGTTGGCATGGTGTTTTGCAAACTGTAGCTGATTTCTTAAAGTTGGTTCAAAAAGAAGATATTGTTGCTGATGCAAACGATAAAGCACTTTTCAACATTGCTCCCTACTTGGTATTTGTTGCTACTTTAGCTACATATACTATGCTCCCATTTACATCTATATTTGTAGGCTCTAACGCAGATGTTGGAATTTTCTTAGTTCTTGCACTTTCGGGAGCAGTTGTTGCTGGAATTTTAATGGCTGGATGGGCATCTAATAATAAGTATTCCCTTTATGGTTCATTACGTGCTGCGGCTCAGATTGTTAGTTACGAAATTCCAACCGCACTTGTTATTTTAACAATGATTATGGTTTATGGAACAATGAATTTGGGCGAAGTAACAGAAGCTCAAACAAGTTATTTCTGGAATTGGGGAATTTTTGGTGGTGCTGGTTTAGGACTTGGTAAATTCCTTCTTGTTCCATTTATGTTTGTTGCTTTTATAATACTATTTATAAGCACACTTGCTGAGAGTAACAGAACTCCTTTTGATTTACCTGAATCGGAATCAGAGCTTGTTGCTGGATTTAACACAGAGTATTCTGGAATTAAATTTTCTATGTTCTTTCTTGCAGAATTTGCAAATATGTTTCTAATTGGCTCCATTTTAGTAATTTTCTTTTTTGGTGGCTACAACTCCCCTTTCGGTTATTTCGGTAATTTAATTGGAGTTGAATGGTTAGTTCCAATAGAACAATTATTCTGGTTTATTGGCAAAGGAATGTTTTTTGTGTTTGTTTCAATGTGGTTACGTTGGACTTTACCTCGTGTTAGAGTGGATCAACTAATGACAATATGTTGGAAATACTTAATTCCATACGCATTCTTTAATTTATTAATTGTCGGTTTAATCTTGTTGATAAAATGATAAAAAATTACTTAAAAAATACTTGGGAAGGTTTATACACCGTTCTTATTGGAATGAAAATTACTTGGAAGCATCTTTTTGTTCCATCTGTAACACTTCAATATCCAGAAGAAAGAGCCAAACTTCCAGAACGTGCACGTAACAGACTTTTTGTTAATATTAATGACTGTATTGGATGTATGCAATGTGCAACTGCTTGTCCGGTAAACTGTATTGATATTGAGACTATAAAAGGTGCTCCAGTTGATATGCCTGGTGAAACTTCAAAAGGTAAAAAGAAGGCACTTTGGGTTACAAAATTTGAAATTGATATAGCTAAATGTTGTTTCTGTCAATTATGCGTATTCCCTTGCCCAACAGAGTGTATTGAAATGACAGATGTTTATGAGTATTCTGAATGGGATAGAGATAATTTGATTTATACATATTCAAATATGACTAAAGAAGATATTGATATTAAGCAACTCAACTTTGAAAATTTTCAAGCTGAAAAAGAAGCTAAGAAAGTTGCAATGGCAAAAGCAAAGGCTGAAGCCGCTGCTAAAAAAGCTGAAGAAGAAAAAACAAAGTCAGAAGAAAAACCTTCTGATGAGAAAAAAGAAGAATAAAGAGAGAAAAGTCATTGCGAGGGTTTTCTCCGAAGCAATCTGCTAAATAAAAGATTGCTTCACCCAACAAAGAACGTTGGATTCGCAATGACAGTTGTTGTTTATTAAATTTTGAAAACTAAAAATTAATTATTGATAAAATTATATGTCTATTTACGATTTCATATTTTATTTATTTGCTATACTTACAATTGTATCTGCCTTAGCGGTTGTTTCGTCAGATAACATTGTTCGTTCAGCATTCTATTTGTTAGCAACCTTTTTTGGTGTAAGTGGACTTTATGTTCTACTTGGTGCCGATTTTGTTGCTGTAACTCAAATAATGGTTTACATCGGTGGAATTTTAATCCTTCTACTATTTGGTGTAATGCTTACATCAAATATCACACATGTAGAGATTAAGAAAGGGATGAAAAACATTGTTCCTGCAATTATTGCTATCGGTGTTTTACTCGGAGCATTAATCTCAATGATGTTTAACACTAAGTGGAAAGAACAACTTGCTGAACTTCCACAAACAACATCTTATGAACTTGGTAAATTACTAATTACCGATTACGTTTTAATTTTTGAATTACTTGGAATACTTTTATTAATAGCTCTTATTGGTGCAGCATCAATAGCACGAAGAGATAAGGTAGAGGATTAGTTTTGGTTGAAGTTGGTTTAACACATTTTCTTGTAGTAAGTTCAATCCTTTTTTCATTTGGACTCTATGGGGTTTTAACTCGGAAAAATGCAATTCTTGTTTTAATGGGCATTGAATTAATGCTTAATGCTGCAAATATTAACTTTGTTGCATTTTCTCGATACGGAAATTTTGGTCTTAACGGACAGTTGATGGCTCTTTTTGTAATAGTTCTTGCTGCTGCAGAAGCTGCAATTGCGTTAGCCATTGTATTAAATATTTATAAAACATTCGGTCATGTGAATGTTGATGAAATTGATAATCTAAAAGAATAATTTTATGACAGAATCAAGTTTAATAAGTTTAGCGGTTACAATTCTTTTTCTTCCTCTTGTAGGATTCTTAATTGTATTATTCTTCGGTAAACGATACGAAAAATTATATCTCGTTGAAGTAGGAATTATTACTGTTGCTCTTCTCCTATCCATATTTACTGCGTTTGTAAAATTAACGGATTATGTTAATGATACAATTGGTATGCAATTTACTTGGATTGATCTCGGGAATGTTCCGACAATTGGACATTTAACAATCAATCTTGGAATAATGATAGATAACGTAACAGTTATAATGCTTTTTGTTGTTACACTTATAAGTGCGTTAGTTCATTATTTCTCAATAGCTTATATGGCTGGCGATAAAAGATTTTCCCGCTATTTTGCATATCTTGGAATATTTACTTTTTCAATGCTTGGTATTATTATAGCTGATAACTTATTGATGATTTACATCTTTTGGGAATTAGTTGGGCTTTCATCATACTTGTTAATTGGTTTCTGGTATGAGAAAAAATCAGCATCCGATGCTGGAATGAAAGCATTCCTAACAAACCGTATTGGTGATATTGGAATGTTCATTGGTATTTTGATTTTATTTACAAATTATCACACTTTTAGTTTTAACGAAATATTTATGCATATTTCAAATGGCGTTGTTCCTTTTGGTAGCAATGGGTGGCTAACTGCTGCTGGAATATTAATATTTATGGGAGCCGTTGGTAAATCAGCTCAAGTTCCATTACATGTTTGGTTACCAGATGCAATGGAAGGTCCTACCCCAGTCTCTGCGTTAATTCATGCTGCTACTATGGTTGCTGCTGGTGTTTATTTAGTTGCACGTATTTTTGCACTTTTAACAGCAGATGCAATGGTTATTATTGCAGTTGTTGGAGCACTTACATCAATTTTTGCAGCTTCAATTGCGCTTACACAAAATGATATTAAAAAGGTACTCGCCTACTCTACTGTTAGTCAACTTGGTTATATGGTCATGGCTCTAGGAGTTGGTGCTTATACATTTGCAGTTTTCCATCTTGTTACACACGCATTTTTCAAAGGTTTAATGTTTCTTGGTTCTGGGTCTGTAATTCACTCAATGCACCACGAACAAGATATGCGTAATATGGGTGGATTAAAGAAGAAAATGCCAATTACTTATATTACATTTTTAATTGGAACTCTCGCAATATCTGGTGTTCCTTTAACTTCTGGATTTTTAAGTAAGGATGGATTGCTTGCTGGAACTTGGGCATTTGGTAATTTAACTGGGCATTATTTAATTCCAATAATTGGATTTATAGTTGCTGGGATGACCGCATTCTATATGTTCCGACTGGTAATAATGACATTCCACGGTGAGCCAAGAAATCAACACAAATACGATCATGCACACGAATCACCAAAATTAATGACAGTTCCGTTAATCATTTTAGCTACTTTATCTATATTTATATTTTATACTCCAAACCCAACTGCACCTGCTGATGGATGGTTTTACAATTGGATTCCTACTCCAGCAACTGTTGTTCCAGAAGATGCACGCTTTGAATTTATGAAGAGTGACGCACATGATTCGGATAAAAAAGGATCTCACGGAGTTGAAGAATTTGAAGGTGAACATCATGGCGGTTCGGGTTCGGAACATGCCACAATTACTCACTCAGAAATGTATGAAAATGAAATGCATCACGTGCATTATCCTGCAATGATTTTATCTATTATATTAGCAGGTGGTGGAATTTTACTAGCATTTTTAATGTATCATTGGAAAAAAATTGACCCAGATAAGTTAGCAGAGAAACTTAAACCACTCTATAATTTATCATACAATAAATGGTATATCGATGAAATTTACAGCATGGTTTTCATTGAAAGGCTTCTCGATTTTAGTCGGTTTATCTCATGGTTCGATGCAAAAGTTGTTGACGGTATTGTAAATGGTTCTGCAACCGTTACTCGTGGCATTGCAAATATTGCTGGCTGGTTCGATACCTATGTTGTTGATGGTTTAGTAAACTTTACTGCTTTCGTAAGTGGTTTTGCTGGTCTTACTTTAAGAAAAATGCAAACTGGAAAGCTTCAAACATATATTGTTTATGTAGTTTTCTCAGTAATAATCATTCTATTAATTTTACGACCATTTTAATTAGAAATTAAACGTTAAGGATTAATTATATTATGCAAGGATTTCCATTATTAACACTTCTCATTTTCATTCCAATTGTAGGAATGATTATTGTGCTGCTGTTACCCAAAAATGCTGATAACAATGTTAGATATACAACTCTTGCAGTTACAGCAATTCAGTTAGTTTTAGCTGCAGTTATGATGCTAAATTTTGATTATTCTGCGGGTGGGATATTTGAAGCGAGTTCATTCCAATTTATGGAAAAGGTTCGTTGGATTGAAATTCCAAATATTGCTTACCTTGGTACTGTAAAAATTGATTACTTCCTTGGTGTTGATGGATTAAGTGCTCCGCTTGTGCTTCTTTCAACTCTTGTTTTCTTTATTGCCACTCTTTCTGCTTGGACAATTAAGAAATCACCAAAAGGCTTTTTTGCGATGTATTTGCTTCTTAATGCTGCAACAATGGGTGTTTTCTTATCATTAGATTTCTTCCTTTTCTTCGTATTTTGGGAAGTTATGCTATTACCAATGTATTTCTTAATTGGTATTTGGGGTGGTCCTCGTAAAGAATATGCTGCTATCAAGTTCTTTATCTATACAATGCTTGGTGGTATTTTTATGCTAATTACAATGATTGGCTTATACTTTAGTGCTACAGAATTATTAGCAGATGGAACAAGGGCATACACTTTTAACTTATTAGTTTTAATGGATCAATCAAATTATTTAGCTGATGGAATCCTTTCTGCATCAAATCCAGAAAACTGGAGAATGCTAGCTTATATTGGATTGTTTGCTGCATTTGCCGTAAAAATACCGATGTTCCCTTTCCATACTTGGTTACCAGATGCTCACGTTGAGGCTCCAACACCAATATCTGTTGTTCTTGCTGGTGTTCTTCTTAAACTTGGAACTTATGGAATATTAAGAATTAGTTTCCCAATATTCCCTGATATAACACGAGAGTTAATGTGGTATATCGGTCTCTTTGGAGTTATAAATATTGTATATGGTGCATTAGTAGCTTTGGCTCAAAAAGATTTTAAAAAGCTTATTGCTTATTCCTCAATTTCCCACATGGGTTATGTTCTACTTGGAATGGCGTCCCTTTCATCAACTGGATTAAACGGAGCAATATTCCAAATGTTTAATCACGGTACAATTACTGCAATGTTATTCCTTATTGTTGGTGTAATTTACGATAGAGCTCACACTCGTGGATTAAATGATTTTGGTGGTCTTGCAAATCAAATGCCTGTTTATACTGGATTTGTAACTGTTGCATTCTTTGCAGCAATTGGTCTCCCGGGACTAAGTGGATGGGTTTCTGAAGCACTTGTATTTGTTGGTGCTTTCGGAGTTGAATCAATTAGAACAATTACAATGATTGGTATGATTGGCATTTTGTTGGGTGCGGGCTACATGCTTTGGACTCTACAACGCGTATATCTTGGAATTCTTCCAGATAAGTGGAAAAACTTAAAAGATCTTGATGGTAGAGAACTTGCAATGTTAATTCCATTAGCAGTTATTACTGTGGTGCTTGGTATATTCCCATCACTTGTTTTAGATATTATGACTACATCAGTAAATACATTAGTTGAGTTTCTTGCAACTACATTAAATTAATTTTAGATTATAAAATAGACGACCAAATATGGATTATACTAGTTTACAATTAAGTTTAAGTAACATATTACCTGAGATTTCAGTTGCTGTTTTTCTCATGATAATTGTTGGTTATGACTTAGTATTTAATGAAGATAAAAGACTAATACCTTATATAGCTCTTTTTGGATTAATTGTTACTGGATATTTTGTTGTTACCAACATGGGACTCACAGAGTCTGCATTTGCTGTAACTTCAGTTAATTCTGGTGGAATGGTTGCTGTTGATCCATTTTCAAGCTATTTCAAATTAGTTATAATTATTGCTTCCGTTATTGTTGTTTTCTTTTCAATGTCATCCAAAGAGATTAAAAACATCTACAAACGCTCCGGCGAGTATTATGCCTTGATGTTTGGAATGATTCTTGGAATGATGTTGATGGTTTCGGCAATTGATTTGATTCTTATTTATCTCTCTGTTGAGCTTCTTTCATTAGCTTCGTATGTGCTGGCTGGATTTACAAAATTGCGTGATAGAAACAGTGAAGCATCACTTAAATATATCATTTATGGCTCCGCAGCTTCTGGAATGATGCTATTTGGTATTTCAATTCTGTATGGCTTAACTGGTGTTACAAATCTTCATGAGATAAACACAGTTTTACAAACAACTCAAATTAATATTTTCACACTCTCCTTCTCTGTAATTTTAATTTTTGTTGGATTAGGATTCAAGGTCTCTGCTGTTCCTTTTCACTTCTGGACTCCAGATGTTTACGAAGGTTCACCAATATCAATTACTGCATATTTATCAGTAGCAAGTAAAGCTGCAGCACTCGCATTGTTAGTAAGATTTGTTCGCACTACATTTGTTGGTTATGTTGGCTCGGATGGTTTCTGGAATATGATTTCAGTCTTCGATTGGCAAACACTTTTAATTGTAATTTCATTATTTACAATGACTCTTGGAAATTTAACTGCTTTATGGCAAAAAAATCTTAAACGACTTTTTGCTTATAGTGCAATTGCTCATGCTGGATATCTTCTTCTCGGACTTGTAGTTCTATCCGATACTGGTATATTTGCAATGATGATGTATCTACTTGCATATCTAATAATGAATCTTGGTGCTTTCTATGTTGTTATGTTAATTTCAGATTTCACAGGTTCTGAATCAATTGAAGATATAAATGGAATTGGATTCACAACTCCCATACTTGCAGTTTCATTAACAATTTTCTTGGTATCTCTTGCTGGAATTCCTCCAACATTCGGATTTATTGCTAAATTACAATTATTCATGGCATTAATTGATGCAAACCTTATGACAGTTGTTATTATTGCGTTGTTAAATGTAGTTACTTCTGTTTATTACTATTCACGCATTCTTAAGCACATGTATTTCCACAAAGTTGATGATAATACACCAACAATAAAAGTGAGCAAAGTTGATACAACTGTAGTACTAGTACTTGTTGGATTAATACTATACTTTGGAGTTTTCTCATCGAGTATTTTCGAATTTGTTAAAAACAGCGTTAAGTTTTTCTAAAAAGATAGTCATTGCGAGGAGTCCGTTTTTTGAACGACGAAGCAATCTGTTAAATTGATTATTGTTTTTTAGATTGTTTCGATAAAAGATTCTCGCAATAACGATTTAGTTTTATCGACTTAAGAGTTATTCAAATTGCTTTTCAACTTTCAATATCTTAAATTAGAATATGAATTTAGAAACAAGAAAAATAGAACTTATCAACTGGATTACCCAAATTTCTAACGAAGATATAATTAATCAGATTGATAAAATTAGAACTGACGAATCTAATTGGTTTGCAGATTTACCTGATAATGTTAAAGATGATATTGCTATTGCGGAGAAGCAAATAGCAGAGGGTGATTTTATACCACATTCTGAGCAAGTTAAAAAGTTAAATAAATTACTTCAAAATGGGTAAACAAGTTATTTGGTCGGCTCAAGCAGACGACTCTTTTGACATAATTGTTGAATATCTTAATACTGAATGGAGTTCCAAAGAAGTTGAACAATTTGTGATAAATGTTTTAGATATCACAGAACATATTTCTATATTTCCTCAAATGTTTCCAGAATTTAATGAGCGTAAAATCAGAAAGGCATTAATCAATCCAAACATTAGTCTGCTTTACAAGGAATCATATGAACAGATAGAATTGCTAACTTTTTGGAACAACAAGCAAGACCCCGCAAAATTAAAAAGCATTATAAATTGAGATTATAAAATGAACAACTTACAAGAATTATTAAACAACAAAGAAGTATTCTTCCGTTACATAGCTGAAAGATTTCCAGTATTTACTGGTGCAAATGTTTTTTTAAGAGATATCCAATATGGAATTAAGTTCTTTTTCGAGAAAAAAAGTATTAAACTTAAATATCCAGATGCAGAAAAACTTGCTTTAGAATTCATCTCTAAATTAGTTGATAGTAATGATTTAACTAAATTTAATAAACAAACATGGAAAGTTAATTTAATATTCAAAGAAGAATTACCATCTGAGGAAGTTGAAGAAGCTACAGAATAACTCTTACAATCTAATTTTAGTTCTTAAATCCCTTTCTTTTAGAATGGGATTTTTGGTTTTAAACCATTGAATAGATAAATAGCCTAAATCAATAGATTTTCTTTACATTTTAACTTATCTCAATAGAACCATCTTTTTGGTTGCTACAAAATCCCCTGCCCTTAATTGATAAAAATATGTTCCGCTGGAGAGGTTATTTGCTTCCCAAAAAACTTTGTAATTACCAGGTTCTTTCGATTCATCTACTAATACAGCAATTTCACGACCTAATGTGTCGTATAGATTCAATTTCGTAGGAGGCGAGATTCCTTGCTGTGATTTAACAACCGGAATTGAAAAGTCAAAAGTTGTACTTGGATTAAAAGGGTTTGGATAGTTCTGACCAAGTTTAAATTCTGAAGGTATAATAGATGATTCTTCAACATTTGTAGAATTTTTCAAATCAAAATCTACAACAACTGGTAGATGGTCTGAAGCTGTAAGAACATCAGAAGAATGTAATTTTGTTTCTCTTATCTCTTCTTCGGTAAGAGTTTTTGAAAAAAGAGAATATCCGTTTACTTTTTCCAAAACTGAACTAGAATAGATTAAATAATCCAATCGACCCGGTGGATAGTAACTCCCCTCACTATACCAAGTAAATGTTAAAGGCATATTAGAGGTAAGAACTTTACTATCTACAAATGGTTTTTCATCCCAATCTGGATTGAAGTCAGAGCCATAGGTTGAATTGTCCAAAATATCTCCAGTCACAATTGTAATTGGTTGTTGTCTACTTCCAACATAATTCATATCTCCAGAAATAATTATTGGAGTTCCCTCAGTCAAAGTTAATGTTCCTCCATCCTCTTTCGCATTTCTCACAAAAGCCATCTGTGCATCAGCTTGTCTTTGTCTTCGAGCATCATTTTCAACACCACCACAGCACTTTGGATGAGCATTTAAGTAGAGTAAGTCGGAATTATATTTTGGTCTTAAATTAACTAAATGTGCAGCACTTTTTTGACCATCATTTGAAGGACCAACAGAATAGCTTGAAGTAAAAGGAAATCTGCTCAGCAAAATTAAATCATATCCTCTCTTTGCATGATACCATATTTTACCTTCTGGTGATGGAAAGATTTCTTCAAGTCTTACCACAGTTTCTTGTGAGGAGTGATCATAAATCTCTTGAAATGCAATAATATCTGGATCAATAGCTTCGAAAATCCTTTTGTAAGCATAAAAGCGTTCTTTTTCCCATAATGAATCACGTTCAACATTATAAGATAATACTCTTAAATTGTTTTCGTTTTCTTTAAGAATTGAAAATGGAGGTAAGTCAAACATTGGGTCGGAAGTAAAATTATATGCTATGCCACCGCTTGAATCTGGAAGTTGATCGGAACCTGCACCCATATCTTTTAGCACTACCTTAATTGAGTCTTTAATAAATATTGGATTTCCATTAATTTGAGAATTCAAATTAAATATAAATTCAAATTGAGTACTTGTTACAGTTGGAGAAGATACTAATCCGACTGAGGATTGCCAGATAGTTTCTGATCGGCCATTTTTCCAATACTGCCCCTCTTTATCTCCAAAGTTGTAAACTATTTCTGCACCAATACCTGCAAAACTCTTACCTGTATTTATATCATTATCTAAATCCATATAAATCGTAATTTCTTGATCATTTTGGAAATTAATTTCGCCTCCTACTTCCAAAGATAGAAATAGATAATCTTCATCATTTGTAATCCATATATTCTGAAAATCAATTATACCACTTGATTGATCTCCAATTGGATCAGAATGAAGAATTCCAATGCTCTCCCAATCAGAGAAATCTTCATCAAGAATTATTCTATCATTTTGGGAATATGTAGTTACAGAAGTAATTAGAAATAATAATAAATAGAATCTTTTCATTGTAAAACCGATGCTTTTATTTAATAGGGATACAATATAACAATTCTTTCTTTTTGATGAATAGATTAACTATAATTTCATTAAAATAAGGTATTATTTATTTACTATTTTAGAGAATGACTTTAGAAGAATTAGAACTATTAAAACAACCAGATATTTATAAGTATGTGAAGATTTATAAAGATTCTAATTCAAAAGAGCTTGCATTAAAACTAAGTAAGAACAACATGCTCCCAGTACGTGCAATTGCGGAGCAGGTACTTTGTAATCAGAAAGCTAAGAATAAATTACCCAGTTTTAAGGATAAGAATTTGCTTTTTAATAGAGTGGCGTTGGAGCAATCCTCAAGTGAGGCTACCGCTAAGTATAAATCCAGCTTAATTTCTGGAAGTGGTATAATTGACCTAACTGGAGGCTTAGGAATTGATGATCTATTCTTTGCAAACTCTTTTAATACAGTACTTTACTGCGATTTAAATAATGTAACTTCTGAATTATTCAAATACAATATTTCACAACTAAACATCTTAAATATAGAGGTAAATAATACTGAAAGCATAGAGTTTTTATCAAAACAAGAAAAAAATTTATTTGACTGGATTTATATTGACCCTTCTCGAAGAGATTCAAATAGACGTTCTGTCGATTTAGAGTATTGTGCTCCTAACGTTTATGATAATATGGAATTGTTCTTTGAGAAATCTGAAAACGTTATGATTAAAACTGCTCCGGCTTATGACTTAACAGAAGCTGTGAGACGATTTCCAAACTTATTAGAGATTCATGTTATTTCAGTTGATGGTGAGTGTAAAGAAGTATTGCTTCTTCTAAATAGAGATAGAACAAATGTGAGTCCAAAAGTATTTTCAGTAGACTTAAATTCCAAGAATGATAAAAGATTTATTCTTAGTGGTATTTTTTCTATAGATAGTGTTAGAGAAATTACAGAGATAAAGTTATATTTTTACGAACCTGATTGTTCTATTATAAAATCAAATCTTACTCCTCTTTTAGCTAAAAAGTATAATCTATCATTTATTAATAAATTAACTCCATATCTTACAAATTCTGAGCTTATAAAAGATTTCCCAGGACGATGTTTTAGAAAATTAGATTTTATGGTATTCAATGAAAAATTGATTAAGAGATATTTAAAAGAAAACAAAATAGCTAAGGCAAATGTTTCCAAGAGAGATTTTAGGCTATCTGTAGATGAAATTAGAGCTAAATTTAAAATAAAAGATGGTGGTGAATATTACTTGTTTTTTACACGCAATATCAGTGGTAAATCAATTATGATTGTTTGTAAGAAATGAATTTTACTATCGGAATTAAACTATGAATTAGTCATTCCTGAATGTTTTTATCCAGCCTTTGTTTGGAGTCCTATTCAATTGTTGAAGATTCCGTGTAGAAACATCACGGAATGACATTTTATTATATTAAAAAAGCGATTCAAATGAATCGCTTTTCGCAAAAATACTATTTTTTTAACTTCATTCTATTTATTGCTCGTTTAAGAGCAAATTCGGCTCTGGCTAAATCAACATCACTTTCACCAGATTCCTTTTTAATTCGCTTCTTTGCTCTATCTCTAGCTTCTTCAGCACGTTTTATATCTATATCTTCATTACTCTCAAAAGATTCAGCAAGAACAATCACTTTATTATTCAAGACTTCTACTGTGCCACCACTAGTAGCATAATTAGTTTGGCCTTCAGATTCATCCTCAATTTTAATAAATCCAACTTCAAATGAACTCATTAAAGGAGCATGATTAAAAAGAACTTGAAAGTTCCCTTTTGTTCCAGGTATTGTAACTGATTTTACGTTCCCTTCAAAAGCTATTTTAGAAGGAGTTACTATTTCAACTTTTAATTGTTTCATAAATTATTAAGCTTCAGCTTCCATTTTTTTCGCTTTTTCAACAGCTTCTTCAATTGTTCCAACATACATAAATGCAGATTCAGGTAAATCATCATGTTTACCATCAAGAATTTCCGTAAAACCCTTAATGGTATCTTCAAGTTTTACATATTTTCCAGGCATTCCTGTAAACTGTTCTGCAACAGAGAAAGGCTGACTAAAGAATCTTTGTATTCTTCTGGCTCTACCAACAATTGTTCTATCTTCTTCAGATAATTCATCCATTCCCATAATGTTAATTATATCTTGTAAATCATTATAAGATTGAAGAATTTCTTTAACTCTACGAGCAACATCATAATGTTCCTGACCAACAACACCTGGTTCAAGAATTCTGGAAGTAGATTCAAGTGGATCAACAGCAGGATAAATTCCTAATTCTGATATTTGACGACTAAGTACAGTAGTTGCATCAAGGTGAGCAAATGTCGTAGCAGGAGCTGGATCCGTTAAATCATCCGCAGGAACATAAATAGCCTGTACTGATGTAATTGAACCTTTATCAGTAGAAGTAATTCTTTCTTGCATTTCTCCCATTTCAGAAGCTAAATTTGGTTGATAACCAACTGCAGAAGGCATACGTCCAAGTAACGCACTTACTTCAGAACCAGCTTGTGTAAACCGGAAAACATTATCGACAAAAAGAAGTACGTCTCTCTCTTCTACATCCCGGAAATATTCAGCAATCGTAAGTCCTGTTAACCCAACTCTTAATCTAGCACCAGGCGGTTCGTTCATCTGTCCAAATACAAGGGCAGTTTTTGCAAGAACTCCAGATTCCTTCATTTCGTTCCAAAGATCATTTCCTTCACGTGTTCTTTCACCAACACCAGAGAAAACTGAATATCCACCATGCTGTTTAGCAATATTGTGAATCAATTCCATAATTATTACTGTTTTACCAACACCAGCACCACCAAATAAACCAGTTTTACCACCTTTTGAATATGGTTCAAGTAAATCAATTACTTTAATACCAGTCTCAAACATTTCTTGTTTAGTAGTAAGATTTTCAAATTTTGGTGCATGTCTGTGAATTGGATGTCGAACCTTAGTTTTTATTTCACCAAGATCATCAATACCTTCACCAAGTACTGAAATTAAGCGGCCAAGAGTTTCTGGTCCTACTGGAATTGAAATAGGTTCACCAGTATCATTGGCTACCATTCCACGAACAAGTCCGTCTGTAGTATCCATAGCAACAGTTCTAACACGACCTTCACCTAAATGTTGCTGCACTTCTACTGTTAATACTTCTTCATTTCCCTCTAAACTAGTACGAGGAATTTTGATTGCATTGAATATTTCTGGAAGGTATCCATCTTCAAAATCTATATCGACAACAGGTCCAATTACTTGAACTATCTTTCCTTCTCGGTTTGCCATTTAACACCTTGATTTGATAAAAAATAAACTCAAAATTACTGATTTATAGATATTTAATCAATTTAATTCTACTTAATATCGATTATTTTTTTGAGATATTTTATACTTGAATAATGGATTTCAATATTAATTAGTATTTATTATTTTGATTTACTAAGTTTTATTCAATTTCTATTGTTTTCTGTTGAATAATAGGAACCTTTATTATAACTACACATCTCTTAGGTTCTCCATTCTGAAAACCATTTTCAAACTTAGTTTGCAGTATTGCTACTTCAACGGCAATATCACATCCGAAACCAAGTCCACTTAAGACTTTTGTATCTCTTACATTACCATACAAATCAACAGTTGCTTCTACAATAATTTCACCTTCCAATCCTTTTCTTTTTACTAATGAAGGCATAACAAAATTCTCAAGAATCGATTTAATTCCATCACTTGGCTTTGCACATATATCAATATCGCAATAAAAGTTAACTGCTAGGGTCTCTTTCTTATTAGAGTTTACAGAGTCAAGTGAAGTAGTTATTTCTTTTTTTACTACAACAGCACTACTTATTCCAATTGATTTTTCAGTATTCTCTTTCCTTTTGGGAGATGCCGCTGCGTAGAGAGTTTTACTATTTAATAAAAATGGTATCTTAAATAGCACATTACTCTTAACAGTTTTCCCATCTTTTTCACCAGGTAAGAATCTTGATGCTTTCACTGCATCAATTGCCGCTTCTTTTGTTCCCAATCCTAAATCATTTACCACTGTTACTTCTTCCACAAGCCCTATTGTATCGACAGTAACAACTACAGTAACAAATCCTTCTAATCCATATAGTTTTGCATGTTCTGGAAAAACTAAGTGTTTTATAATTTCATCCATTCCACCAACAGGTTTAGGGCACATATCAGCCCCTTCACAGAGAAATAAATCTTTATTATCTATAATTCTCTCTTGTGTATTAGCATACTTATATGCTTCTAATGGGGCTACATAAAAGGGATCGTTGTCAACATCTACCCTCTTTATAAGAACACCATTTTCAAAACTTAAAATCTTCTCTAAAGCACCATTTTCATAATAGAATTTTGAAAGTCCATCTCTCACACCAAAATTTATTGCTATCTCACTTTTCATTAAACCAGTGTCATAGAATTCCATTGCAGGTCCATTTAATCTGCCATCACTAAATGTCTTTTCAGCTTTTAGATTTCCATTCTCGTGGTACCAATAGCTTGTTCCCTCTCGCACATTACTTGCATAAAAAAGGACACCTTCAACTTCACCGCTGGAATAATATGTATAAACAAATCCATCCTGTGCAAAATAAAGTGGTGAGATAATAAAGAAAAGGAGTGTATATCTTAGGAGTTTTTGTAATTGCATATTATAATTAGTTACTATTTGAAATTCAACAAATCATTTATTTAGAAATCAAATATAGTTAGAATTGAATACTACAACAAATTTTAACACTCTCACAACCATAATAATACCAGCTAGACTTACCTATCCTTTTTTAGTAAAAAAAATAAAGCTATTTTTAAAATCTCAACGACAAACAGCTTAGTCCGCCATCTAATTTTCTGAACTCAGACATATCTAGTTCAACCACTGAGTACCCAGCATTTATTATGCTTTCTTTTGCTTTTGGATAACCGCTTGGAATTAAAACTTTCCCATTTATCCAGATACAATTGGCGGCGTAACTTTCATCTTCCGATATTTCAATAATGTTAAACTTCTTTAATTCTGGATCAGAAAGAAATTCACCGCAAACCACTAGGTTGTTGTTATCTAAATATGCTAAACCAGTTTTTAAATGAAGTACCTTTTCCAGTTTAATTACGGAGCCTGTCATCCCATATTTATTTAAAAATCCGATAACTTGTTCGGCACCATTTTGATTTGTACGCACAGATAGACCAATATAGTAATGGTTCCCTACCATCATTATATCACCCGCTTCTACCGTTCCAGGGCTCACAATTTCTTCAATATTTGAATAGAATTCTTGAACAACATTTTTCATACCAATTATTTCACCTCTTCGAGATGGTGCGCCAGGATAAGTGATAATTGCACAATTTGGTGTTAACAATGCCGAGTCTTCCACAAATGTAGAGTCAGGAAATTTTTCATCGGAATCCAACACCGTTACTTTAAGTCCACAATCGATTAAAGCACTCACATAAACATCGTGTTGCTTTAAAGCTTTTTGATAATCGGGAAGACCCAAATTTGCATCTGTTAATCCATTAATCATACTTTTACTGGGTTTCTGAACTATTGCATTTGAAAACATTCTATTTAACTCCTAATTATTAGTCCGTTTTGAGGAAAAAGAGTAAAAACCAGAGAGATATCTCTCAGCACATATTTTTACCCAACTCTATCAAAACTACTAAATTATGGTTGTTTCTGCAATTATTCATCGTTTTCAAAAATTCATAGTAAATAGGGTTAGTGGATTAGAAAACCGCAGAATTAAATTTAAGGGTCACAGATTAAATTTAATTCTGCGACATTAGAAGAGAGAGAGACAAAATCAAATTAGACTCTGTAATAAGAGCTTATAAGGATTATTCATATTTTAAACTTACTACTGGGTTTGCAAGTGATACTTTGACAACTTGAAACCTGAAAGCAATTAGTTCAAAACTCAAAAGTCCCTCGCGGGACTTTTAAATTATTCATAACAAACTATTTAAGCATTAAAAGTTTTTTCGTTGCTGTGTAGTTTTTTGTTTCTAACTTATAAAAATATATTCCTGAAGATAAATTACTTCCGTTAAAATTGACATTAAAAGTACCTGAGTTAATTACGTCATTAACGAGAGTAGTTACAACTTCACCAAGTATATCATAGACTTTTAAAGTCACTTGCGATTGTTCTGCAATACTAAACTTAATTGTAGTTGTTGGATTGAATGGATTAGGATAGTTTTGAAATAATTTATAATCTGTAGGTGTAGCTTCATTGTCATCAATACTAGTTAAACCCGCGTGCGCTACATCCGGTGAGTTGTCACCTGAACCATGGCAACCAATACAAGTAGCATCAGTAAAAGCTTCATGTCCTGTTGGGAATGCCCCTGCATTTGTTCCATCATGACATGATTCACATGCAACAATAAATACTGTGTCATTTCCGTCAGAATTTGTATGACAAGTTTCGCAAGCAGTAATCGAATTGTTAGCATGTTCGGTATGTATAACTCTTACTAATTCGACTCCCTCTAATGATTGATTATGACAAACAGCACACTGTTCTATTTCTGTTGCTCCATGCTTTTCTAATTCATGGCAATTATTACATGTTGTTGCCCATTGTTCGGGGAAGTATTCCGAAACATCTGTTGTCTTTACTTGAAAATCTGTCAATTCAAACTTCTCAACATCAGGACCAAATCCTTTTCTTTTTGCTTTTATAAGCATTGTATAAGTACCAGCTTCTAAATTCATTGCTTCTTCTAATGAAGCTGTTAAAGTGTTAGTTGTAGCATCAAAACCTAAGGTTTCATTAAATACATATTTATCAACTATTTTTAGTCCATCTAATTCTGGTACATGTTTGTAATTATTCTTTGGCCCGCTTATCCAAATTTCCATTTTTTCAACTTTATTATCATTGGCCTGAGTTAGATCCAAAACATCGCCGTTATCGTTAGTCATTTCAACTGTGGATACATAATCTTCCGTTGGATCAAAATAATTACCGTTCGTGGGATTTGCAACAACTGTACTAATATTTAGTCCGAAAAGTAAAGGATCTACCCATTCTATTTCATATACATAAGTCAATACTACATTATCATTTATATCTTTGATTGTCACCCTAATAGAATTTGCATCTTCCGAGATTCCTACAGCATTTATATTAGTAGGATTCTCCATTTTTACTTTTGCTTCTGCCTTCCACTTTGAAGCAGTCGTTGAATCATAAGGTGTTGAAACTCCTTCAGCTTTATATTCTGCTTGTAATTCAGTTTTACCAAAATTATCCCAAGTATCCATAATTGGTGCACCGACGTCGCCTGTTGCATTAAATGGTTGGAGTTCATATTTATAAGTGGTTGTTTGCCATACTGCATAGGTAATTTTCAAAGAATAACCTGTACCATCACCATTCCAACCGCCGTCTTCAACATATCCCGTCCAATCTAAGGAACTGAAAGAGGATTGATTTATTAAAAAATCTATACCTTCTTGATATGTAAATATACCCCCACTATTTGGTGTATTTTCTTTTTTAGCTTTAATTTCAAATTTGCTTACATAAAAAATGCCGCCTGTTTCAAGAGGTAAAACCCCCAAATTTGCGCCACTCGATTGATTCTCAATATTTAACTGTATGGGTGTCTGTGAATAAATACAGGTTGTTATCAAAAGAAAAGTTAAAAAGGTAATTAGTTTTTTCATTGCTTTACTCCATTTTGTTTGTTGGTTTTATGTTTATTAACTCCAGTAAGTTCTTTATATCGAATGGTTTTTCAATAAAATCGTAATCTGGATAAAATTTAGCGTCAAAATTATTTGGGTTGGCGGATGTAAGAATTATTTGGGTATTGGGTGATTTTCCTATGATAAAATCTACCAGAGCAAAACCGGAATCTTCATCTAAATTTATATTTATTATTGCAATATCATATTTAGAAAACTTTGCTTTTTTCATAGCATTGCTTAAGTCATAGCAGGCATCAACAGAACATAAACTAAATTCAGTTAAATATGTACTAAGGTTTTCAACGAAGAATTTTTCATTATCAACGACGAGAATTTTATTCATACTATTAAAGTTGCAAATAAAATGCCAGTACACATCTAGGTAATTATTCTTCAAAAGGCTTCATTTTAACACGAATACTAATTTCTCAATTTCGAATATAGATTTTTTAGGGGAGATTTTTGTCAATTAAGTGAGAATTTTCACCACTCAGTTCTGCTTTTTTTCTAGGAAGTATCTTATTACATGGCGGGGTACATTTAATAGTTGTGCTGCTTTGGCTTGATTGTTTCCTGAGTTTTCCAGTGCTCGTTTAATAGCATCATCTTTAACCTTCTCAAGATGCTCATTCAGATTTATACCTTCTTTAATCTCTTGATTATTTATCATTGAGTCAGTCTTTTGGGATTTAGTATTAAGGTATAAATAATCGCTGCTAATTTCTTTTCCATCAGCAACAATTACTGCACGTTCAATCACATTTCTCAATTCACGGATATTTCCGGGCCAATCATATGCCAAAAGTTTGTTTATAGCTTCGGAAGTAATTGTTAAATTCTTGTTGTTCTTTTGTGCATATTTTGCTATGAAAAACTTTAAAAGTTCAGGTATATCCTCCTTATGTTTTCTTAATGGAGGAACTTCTATTATAAACATATTTAATCTGTATAGTAAATCTTCTCTAAAATTTCCATCAGCAACACATTTGCCCAAGTCTCTATTTGTAAGAGCTACAATCCGAAAATCAACTTTGATATCATTTACACTTCCTAGCCTTCTTATGGTTTGTGTTTCAAGAACACGTAAAATTTTTACTTGCATATTTAGCGGCATCTCGGATATTTCATCCAAAATAATAGTGCTTTTATCTGCAATCTGAAGCAATCCTAATTTTTTTCTTCTGGCACCTGTAAATGCACCCTGCTCATGTCCGAATAATTCTGATTCAATAAATTGCTCCGGAACTGCTGCACAATTTACATCAACCAAAGCTTTATTTGAGCGCTCAGAATTTTTATGAATCATTCTTGCAATCATTTCTTTTCCGGTCCCGCTTTCACCTTGAATTAAAATAGTTTTACAACCGCTGTTTGCAACCTTGTCAACAAGGCTATAAAGGGTTTTCATTCTTGAGCTGTGGCAAACTAAATATTCTTGATCATAAAATATTTCTTCCTTTTTATACAAATACGCTAATTCATTTTTGAGTTGATCAGTTTTTCTGATTTTCTCTATTTTAATCTTGAGTTCATCTAAATCAAATGGTTTTGAAAAGTAATCAATTGCACCAAGCCTAATTGCTTCCACAGCTTGATCTATTGAACCATATGCCGTCATCATTAAAACATTAACCTGTTTTCCATTACTTTTAATGTCGCGCAAAAACTCAATACCATTACCGTCTGGAAGTTTTATATCTAACAAAATTAAATCCGGATGTCGTTTTTTGAGTAGGTTTCTTCCTTCCTCTAGATTCGATGCTGAATGCAGATTATATCCTTCTTCTTTTAATCCCTCTGATAAAAAGTAATTTAGATTCTGCTCGTCTTCGATTATTAATATGTGGAAATTATTCATTTTTTTTATTCTACCGGTATTTCAATTCTAAATTTAGTTTCTGTTTTTTTTTCTGAAATAACTTTTATGGAGCCGTCGTGCATTTCAACAAATCTTTTCACAATGGCCAATCCCAATCCTGTGCCTTGTGCCCGGGTACTAAAAAAGGGATTGAAAACTTTCTCTTTAATTTTAGCAGGTATTTTATTGCCACTATCGCCAAAATCAATAACAACTTTTTTGTTTCTCATAAAAATACTAATAAATATTTTACCACCATGTTTTAATTCCTGAATAGAGTTATTCAGTAAATTCCAGAAAATCTGTTTCCACAGTTCATGATCAATATTTAACTCCGGCACATGATTATCGTAATTTTTAACAATGGTTATCTGCTTCTCACGTATTGTATTATCCGATAATTCGAGTACTTGGGTTAAGGGCTTAATGATGGAATACTTTTGTCGGTTTATAAAATAATCTTTTGAAAAATTAAGAATTGTTTTAACGGTATTATCCATTCGCACTATTTCATTTATAATTCTATCACAAAAATCTTTTTCTTTAAGATCATCTTTAAACTTTCCTTTCAATAATTGAATTCCCGTTTGAATACTTGCCAATGGATTTTTTATTTCGTGAGCAATTCTTGCTCCCATTTCTCCTAATTGTGCTAAATTTTCCTTCTTAAATTTTTCATGCTCCAATCTTTTATAAGAAGTTATATCTCTCACAATCCCATGAACCGTGCCCTTTTTATCTCCTTCAATTATAAATAAAACTACCACTAAATTTAGCTTTTGATTGTTGGAAGTTTCGCAATTCAGATCAAATGTTAATCTGGTATCTACCGATGTAATAATGTTATTTAGCGAATTACTAAAAATTATTTTGCTCTCTTCATCAATAATGTCATACTCCGGCGAAAAATTATCAGTACCGAAAATTTCCATCAAAGAATAATTAGAGAAAATAATTTCATCATCAGAATATGTAAAAACTCCTTCGGGTAAATTTTCAACTAGATTTATATACTTTCTTTCTAACCTGGATTTTTCTGCATGTGCACGTAACTCTCTTTCAAGTTTAGTTCTATTGTTAATCTGAATAAATAAAAATATTGTAAAGGAAATTAAAATTATGAAAAGCATGAAACCAATCAATGTTAAACTCCTACTGGTATCCTTTAATAAGTCTTCTATAATTGCGCGAGGAATACTTATTGCTACTTTCCAATTTGTGTTTGGCAATTCGAGAGAAGTGAAAGATGTTAATTGATCGGAATTCCTTCCTGTACCGATTAAATTTCCTGAGGATTCATTCAACAATATTTTTTCCAGATCGAAATTTTTGTGACACTCAAAACAATCCTCTGTCGGTTTTGTAATATCAGCAAATGGAATTACATCGTGAACACTATGATAAATAATTTTACCGTCTTCTTGAAGAATCCAAATATATCCTTCAAAATCTTTTAGAATTGGTTTTATTTGCTCTTGCAACATTTGATTAGAATGAATTTCGCCTAATATTAGTCCTTTAAATTTGTCCTCTTGATAGATCGGCGCCAATAAATAGATTATTTTTAAGCTATCGCGACAAATACTAATTCGGCTCACAATTCCATGTTCATAGTTTAATGCTGATTTCCACTCTCTTTGTAAATCTCCATAATGATATATGTCAGTTAAAATATTTCTATAGCTGACTTCCAAATCGGGATATCCGTTCTTAATGTTTCCCAAAGTATCAACAAATGCAATAGACGTAAAACCACCAACTTTTTCATAAGTTCGCTTGTATTCGGTAAGAAATATTTCGGTTTCATTTTTCTTTGAAGCGGGATAGTCTGCCAAAACCTCAAGCGCTCTAATCCTTTCTTCAAGATAGGATTTCAACGCAAGCGATGTTTGATCAACTAGTATTTTTTCTTGTTTTTGATATTGATTAAAATAACTTGCCTTTGCTTCGTTGTATAAATTAAATAGGAAATAAATTGCAAGTGCAATTGAAAAAAGAAATAATGATAAATAAATTTTGTTGATATGTTTTTTGAAAATTAATAATATAGACTTCATCAATGCATAGTCTCAAGTTTCAATTAAATATATAGTTTTTTAGTGACATTCAAATATAATAAAAAGGACTAATTATATAGTCAATTCATATTTTTTGTTGAGCTTACAACCATTAATTAACCCAACGAAATATATTTAGTACTTATTTGTTAGAAAGAATTACTTTCCGAGTATTATTTAATTAGAACTAAGAAATAGTGATCTCATATAACCCAAAACATATCAACCACTCTATCTATTCTTGCAGATTAAAATAATTAAAAAGTTATTGACTATCCAATTTTATTAAAGTAAAACAGTTAATTCGAAAAACTGGATAATTTATATCATTCAGATGGGAGTCTGTTTGTACAATCATGAAATTTTTATAAATTGCAATTAAAAATTACTAGTTTATGGCAAAACAGAAAAAGATAAAACCAAGCAAACAACAAAAGAAGCAACTTGAATTAGGAATAATATTATCTGCTCTTTTCTTTGCTTTTCTTCTTTGGAATACTTTTCTAATCTATCCAATAAAACTTTTTGTAGTCCTTACGCACGAAATGAGTCATGGACTTTCTGCAATAATAAGTGGAGGGAGACTAGATTCACTACTATTGACAAGTTCACTTGGCGGAGAAAGTAGAACAATTGGAGGTAGTAAGTTTATAATAGCTTCTGCTGGCTATTTGGGAAGTCTAGGTTTTGGAGTGCTTTTATTTATTTCAGGCTATAAAGAGAAGTTTAGAAAAGTCTTCTCAATTGTACTTGCAATTTTTTTAATTCTGTTTGCTGCAAACTATTTAGAGGGTGGATTTGGTAGAATATCAGCTATTTTATTTGCAATAGTTTTTATTCTTTTTCCAATATATTTACCACAGATCGCCAATGCTTACTTTTACAAGATTCTTGGAATTGTAAGTATGGCTTACGTTACAATTGATATAAAAGAAGATTTGTTTACAAATGTTTATCGCCCATCTGATGCACAATTTATTGCTGAGATAACTTCTGTTTCTGCAACCATTTGGAGTATTTTGTGGATGGTAATTTCAATTACTGCTATATACTTTGTAGTAAGATGGGGATTTAGATTTAAGAACTAATTTTTTTCAACACCTATATCATTAACAAACCTAAGTATAAATAGCCCAATAATAAAAAATATACTAATTGAAAGTATTGCATATGACTGGCTCTCAGTGGTGTAACTAATTATTCCAAAAACAAGTGGGCCAACTATAGCAGAGCTTTTTCCAAAGAGTGAATAAAACCCAAAGAATTCAGTTTTCTTTTCCATTGGAGTTAACTTGGTCATCATGCTTCTACTTGTCGATTGCGTTGCACCCATAACACTTCCAGCAAGAAGACCAACTACATAGAAACTAGTTGTTTGGAAATCTTTAATCTCTGAATTACAAAGATCTGCAAAATAAATTAATATACCATGACTAGAATCACTTATTGAAAAAGCAAGAATCATTGTAAATATCCAGATATAAAGAGAAATCAATCACGCTATCGGAGGATCGGAAGCCCGAC